>MGOH01000031.1:353-13668 GCA_001795315.1 Chloroflexi bacterium RBG_19FT_COMBO_48_23 | reverse complement strand
TGGCTCCCTGAGTGTGGTTACCGCCCCGCCTATTATGTTGATAGCTCAGGCAAGAGTTATGTTAAACCTGGCCTGGAATCTTTTCTGGCTCAGTTAGGATTGACCTGTTTCTTTGCTGAGACTCATACTGTAGAGGGTGGGGAGCCCGTAGGTAAGGCTAGAGAGGAAGTTATCGGTCCCTATGCCAGTATATCGCGCCGCTATGTAGTGCCGCTGTCACAGTATTCTGAGTCGACGCAGAGAATGACCTATTTGCCTTATTGGGTTAGGACACCGGAGGTTGCTGTCATAGGCAGGGATGATCGGACTAGCATGCAGGTGTGGTCTGCTGAATGGGGTTACCCGGGGGACTTCAATTATCGTGAGTTTCATAAGAAAGATGGCATCTCCGGGTTTCAATACTGGAAAGTTACCGGAGCCAAAGTGGATCTGGCTTACAAGGAATATTATGACCCGTATTGGGCCGCCCAGCGTGTTGCTGAGCATAGCTCTCATTATGCCCATTTAGTCGAGGAGTTGATTACCAACTTTTATCAGGAAACCGGCAAATTCGGCATTATCTCTGCAGCTTATGATACTGAGCTTTTTGGCCATTGGTGGTTTGAAGGTGTTGACTGGCTGCAACAGGTTCTGCGTCATCTAAGTAAGATTGAATTAGTGGAGCTAACTACAGCCAGCGAATTCATTAAAAACCATCCACCGGAGGATGTATTAGTCTTACCTGAAAGTTCCTGGGGATCGGGTGGTGGGCATTTCACTTGGCAGAATGCCGACACTGACTGGATTTGGCCGATTATCAATGCGGCTTCGTTGAAGATGGAAGAGCTTGTAACCAGATATCCTGAAGCCGATGGTGGAATGAAGAAAATCCTGAATCAGGCGGCCAGAGAACTGGTGTTGATGCAATCGAGCGACTGGCCGTTTTTGATAACCACCGGCCAGGCCCGCCATTATGCAGAAAACCGTTTTTTGGAACACGTGAACAGATTTCAAAAATTGGCTGATATTGCTGAGTCAGGGCGTGCAGACAAAGCGGCCTTAACACTATGCAATCAAATATGGGAGCTGGATAAGATTTTTCCAGACATAGACTATCGTTCCTTTGCTGACAGGGAAGGTAAAGTCAGTTAATGAATGTCCTCTTTGTTGCTGCAGAAGCTACTCCACTGGTGAAGGTAGGAGGCCTGGCAGATGTTATTGGATCTTTACCCAAAGCACTCATTGAGAGGGGCCATGACGTGCGTGTGATCATGCCTAGATATGGAATTATCAAGGCTGACGAGTTCCCTGTGATACCAGTAATTGATAATTTGAATATCGAGGTAATGAAAACGACTAAACAAGTGTCTTTGAAGTTAACCGAGCTTGGCAGTGGGGTCAAGGTTTATCTACTAGATAGCGACGAATTCTACAATTCCACAGAGGTGTACGGCAAAGATGAGTTGAGGCGTTTTTTCTTGTTCTGTAGAGCTATTCTGGATATATTACCTGAGTTGGACTGGCAGCCCGATATAATTCATTGCCATGACTGGCATACTGCATTGATTCCCTTGTGGCTGAAGAAAAACGGCTCTCATTATGCCTCTATTTTTACAATTCATAATTTAGCATATCAAGGATTTTTTGACGGCAACTTCTTGGTTGATGTCGGACTGGAAAATGATTGGCAATTGCGCCCGGCCGGTGCGCCTGACCCGCCGCTCAATTTCATGAGTCAGGGTATACTTTGGGCTGACGTGGTGACCACGGTCAGCGAAACCTATGCTAGTGAAATATTAACTCCAGAATATGGGGTTGGGCTCGATTATCTCTTACGCTATCGGCAGGGAAGACTCTTTGGTATAGTTAACGGATTGGACTACGACGAATTCAATCCGGCAGCTGACGCTTTCATACCGACCAAGTATGATATTTCCACTATAGATAAGAGGATTGGCAATAAACTGGCTCTCCAGAAACGGGCGGGTTTTATTGAGGATGCTACAGTACCGCTTGTCGGAATGGTTTCACGTCTTGATGAGCAAAAAGGTCTTGACATTTTGACTGCCGGCTTTGATCCTTTATTCCAGAATACAGAAGTCCAGTTGGTTATTCTGGGCAAGGGTAGGGAGGGATATCATGATTTGCTCAGGCAGGCAGTCAGCAGATATCCTCAAAAATTGGCTGTGTTTATTGACTTTGATGATGCCTTAGCTCGTCTTATTTATGCGGGCTGTGACATGTTTTTAATGCCATCTCGATTCGAACCCTGTGGCCTGGGGCAACTTATCTCCATGAGATATGGGGCTGTACCTATAGTTCATCACACCGGCGGCTTGGTCGATACAGTTCAGGAATTGGCTCAAGACCTCAGTAAGGGCAGCGGTTTTGTCTTTCAGGACTATGATTCTGGAGCCATGCTAACTGCTATCCAGCGTGCGGTAAATAGCTACAAGAAAAAAGCTTGGCAGAATGTGATGCGACGCATAATGGCACTCGATTTTTCTTGGCAAGCCTCTGCCAGGAAATATGAGGCTCTTTATCGTAAGGCTCTTGAGTTTAATAAATCGTGATGATAATTGGCGAACGGCCGGTGTTAACCGTGGACTTGGGTGGCACCAAGATTATGACTGCGGTGGTTTTACCTGATGGCAGGTTATTATCGCACAACTATTGCCTGACTATGGCTGATAGAGGTCCCGAAGTTGTAATCGATAGAATATTATCTGCCTTGAATGGTGCTATGGCTCAAGCGCAACTCAAGACCTCGGAGTTGATTGGCCTTGGCGTTGCTGCTGCCGGAATCTTGGACACGAAGAAAGGAATCGTAACCACTTCACCTAATCTACCGCATTGGCACGATGTTCAGCTGGGCGATATTCTGACTGAAAAGCTGGGCATTGTTACTTATATAATCAATGATGCTAATGCTGCTGCCGTGGGGGAGCATCGCTTTGGGGTTGGAAAAGGATTTACTAATATGATTTATCTTACGGTGAGCACTGGTATTGGTGGTGGTATAATCGTAGATGGTGAACTTTACTCTGGTACTGACGGCTGTGCTGGGGAATTGGGCCATATGACGGTAGAGGTTGATGGACCTCGCTGCCATTGCGGCAATTTCGGTTGTCTCGAGGCTCTGGCTTCGGGTTGGGCTGTAGTTATAGAAGCTGTGAAGCGCATAAATCAGGGTGAAAAGAGTTCTATTATCGAACTTGCTGATGGCGGATTAGAGAGCATTACTGCGGAGACCGTGGCAATGGCGGCAAGACGAGGTGACCGGCTAGCCGCTGATATAGTGCGTGAAGCTGCCAATTATCTTGGTGTTGGCTTGGCGAATCTGGTCAATATCTTTAATCCTGAACTGATTGTCATTGGCGGTGGCTTGTCTAAGATGGGAGACATGTTACTGAAACCAGCCCGGAAGGTGGTTAAAGAGAGGGCTTTTAAATTGCCGACTAGGACAGTGCGTATCGTTCGGGCTCGTCTTGGCAGCAGTGCCGGGATAATCGGCGCTGCCGCTCATGTTTTTGGCCAGCAGTCGGAGAGGAGTAAAAAGGCATGATTTATTGGGCCCCACTTTTCCATTTCTATCAACCTCCGACTCAAACTGCCAGCATGCTGATGAAAATAAGCAATGAGGCATACAGGCCGTTGCTGGAGGTCTTCGGCGAATTTCCGCATGCCCATGCTACCATCAATATCAACGGTGTGCTTACTGAGATGCTAGGGCAATGTGGCTATTCCGATGTATTGACCAAGTTGCGCAAGTTGGCTGAAGAGGGGCAAATTGAATTTACCGGTTCAGGTAAATATCATCCGATATTACCTCTGATACCAAAGAAAGAGGTGGAAAGACAAATCAGGCTTAATTATCAGACCAACCGCAATTTTTTGGGTGATGCTTATGTTCCTCAAGGCTTCTTCCCCCCGGAGATGTGTTATTCTAAGGATATAGTTGATCCCATTATTGAATCACGTCATGTATGGATTATTCTCAGTGGCATTGCCTGTCCGGTAGCCTGGCCGATGAACGTGATTCATGAAATCAGTATTGAAGAGGATAAAATAGCTGTTATTTTCCGTGATGACATATTGAGCAATAAGATTAGCTTTCGGGATATTGATGGCCCGGGCTTTATTGAGCACCTGAAGCGGCTGTATAACGGCCAAGATGATATATATGTTGTTACTGCTATGGATGCTGAGACCTTCGGGCATCATATTCAACATTGGGACAAGTTGTTTCTGGCACAAATTTTCGAGACCCTTGAGCCAATGCTAATTGACGATAAAACTATGCATGAGCAAAAATCTCTTGCCGAACAACACCGACGACTGTTCGAGTTCGAGAAAGACAAAGAGGATAGGCAGATAAAAATAGTCACTATTAGTGAGCTGCTCGAGATTTTTCCCAGGGGAAAGCAAGTTGAGCCAAGACCATCATCATGGAGCACTTCGGCCGATGATATAAAAATGCAGAATTACTATCCTTTGTGGCAGGACAAGGATAACCCGGTGCATCAGATGCAATGGGAACACCTTTCTATCATTATGGATATAACCCACAAAGCAACAAAACTGGCGGATAATGACACCAGTTCCCAATTTGCCAACATTGCCAGGGCAAATCTGGATGCTGCGCTGCATAGTTGTCAGTTCTGGTGGGCGAGCAAAAAACCGATGTGGGATGTAAACATGGTGTACCGCGGCTTGAATCTCCAACGCGAAGCTTTGCTAAATGCCTATAAGGCGATATCGACAAGCAATACTAAACCGGAGATGAAAAAAGAATACTACTACAAAGTAGTAGCTGCAAGGTACATATTCGACCAGATTATGGATAGGCTGTATATGGATTAGATATGACGGGGTGAAAATATTAATTGATAAGGAGGTAGGTAGCAGATGAACGCTAAGGAGTTATTCGGAAAACAAGTTATTGATGTCAATGCTAAAGTAGTGGGCAAGATTGTGGATATAGAGTTGGATATAAAAGAAGCGACAATTCCTGGTATTTTAGTTAAGACAGGATGGACAAAGAAAGTGTCAATACCTCCGAAAAATATCGATAGAATCGGTGATAAGGTCTTGCTGAAAGTTGCCAAGGATAAGATAAAGAAAGCATAGTTCTATTAACGAGCATTCAGTGAAACAAATTTATCTTGGTCTGGCAATCCATAATCACCAACCGTTAGGTAACTTTCCCTGGGTCTTCGAGCAGGCTTACCAGCAAGCCTATTTACCTATGGTCGAGGCGCTGGAGCGGCACCCTGCCGTGCGTCTTTGTCTGCACTATAGCGGTTGTCTTATTGATTGGTTGGAGCAAAACCACCCCGAATTTTTTGACCAACTGGCTGGACTGGTGGGCCGTAATCAGGTGGAAATAATGGGTGGTGCCTACTATGAGCCTATTCTGCCGTCAATTCCCGACGCCGATAAGCTGGGGCAGATTGAAAAGATGGCTGTTTTTACCAAGCGACGATTTGGTATGAATCCGACTGGGCTGTGGTTGGCGGAGCGGGTTTGGGAGCCACATTTGGCTAAGAGTCTAGCAGAGGCAGGTGTGCAGTGGACCCTGGTTGATGATAATGCTTTCAAATCGCTGGGACTGGATGAGAGAAGTCTTTTCGGCTACTACATCACTGAGGAGCAAGGTTTTTCAGTAAAAGTGTTTCCTATCAGTAAACGCCTGCGTTATTCAATACCCTGGCATGATGTTGACGAAGTTATTAACTATCTGGACAGTGAGGCTTCGGACAAAGAGGGTAAGATTGCAATATTGGGCGATGATGGTGAGAAATTTGGTATCTGGCCGGGAACCTATGACTATTGCTGGCAAAAGGGATGGATAGAAGAGTTTTTCACTGCATTAGAAGCTAAACAAGATTGGCTTTATACTATTCCTCTTGGTGAGTATGCTCATCAGTTTCTACCTCAGGGCAGAATTTATTTGCCCTGTGCTTCTTATGATGAGATGCTGGAGTGGTCTCTGCCAGCCGACAAATCTTGGGAATATACTAATCTTAAACGTCAGCTTGAAGCTGATGGACATCAAAATATAACTCAATTTATGTACAGTGGCCTGTGGCGTAATTTTTTGATCAAGTATCCGGAGATAAATAGGATGCACAAGAAAATGCTCCGCGTCCATGAGAAGGTTTATCAAGCTTGTGCCATCAGTGAAGGCGACTGTGGAATGCAAGAATTATGGAAAGCGCAGTGCAATTGCCCGTACTGGCACGGTGTTTTTGGCGGGATTTATCTGGCCGATATTCGAGCAACCAACTATAGCTATCTTGTTCAGGCCGAGAGCAAGGCTGATAGCATAATCCATCAGCCCCGCTCATGGTGGGGGAAAGCCTTCCGTTCAAGCAGCAGTTGGCTGAAGTGGCAGAAGCTCGACTTTGATGGTGATGGTGGCGAAGAACTGTTGGTCGATAGCGACCGCTTTTCTGCTTATTTAAGCCCTGCGGAAGGCGGCTCTATTTTTGAATGGGACATTCGTCGTCATAACTATAACGTGTTTAGTACGTTAGCTAGAAGGCCGGAAGCTTATCACAAAGTCCTAACTGATCCACCTCCCGAGAAGCAAATAGGTGAAGGGAGTGCAATTCCCAGCATACATGACCTGATAAAGGTTAAAGAGAAAGACTCTTTGGGGCAGTTAATCTATGACAGATATCTACGCTCCAGTCTTATTGACCACTTTTTTGGCCCGGGCACGAAGTTGGAGGAATATGCAAGTCAGTCTTATGTTGAATTAGGGGACTTCGTGGCTCAACCATACGATTTCTTTGTAGAGCAGAGAGGTGATGAACTGAAGATTTTATTAAAACGGAGAGGGATTCTTCAGATTCAATCGGAAAATCTACCATTTGAGGTGCAAAAAGAAATAAGATTTGTGGCTGGAGAAGAGAAGGTGGATATAAGCTATCAGTTGAAAAACGTAAGCGGCTCATCTATTCAGGCTGTTTTTGGAAGCGAGTGGAACCTGAACTTGCTCGGTGGTGGGCATAATGAACAAGCCTATTATAGAGTGCCCGGCATTGCTCTGGATGACCAACATCTAGATTCCTGGGGCGAATTGATAAATGTTGAGAGGATAACCTTGGGCAATCGGCAATTGGGCATAGAACTGGAATTGACGGCCAGTCCAAAAATAAAATTATGGCGTTTCCCTGTGGAAAGCTTTTCCAATTCAGAAGGTGGTATAGAGAAAATATATCAGGAGAGTTGTCTGCTTGCCACACTGTTGCTTGATTTACCACCGGGAGGGATGGGCAAATTTAATCTTGTTTGGCTTGTTAAATCACCGATTGTTTAGTGTCTACTTGAGGCGGAATCGATATAAAGGCCGTCTTGATATTAATATGCGCAATGTGCAAAAGGAGCTAATGCGATGGAACAAGCAAAATACACAGTAGGACAAAAAGTAACTGTTATATCAACCCAAGATCCGAAGTTCGAAAAATATGCAGGCAAGAGCGGTGTCATTATTGAAAATTTCATAGTCCCTGCAAATGACTTAGAGGTAAAGAAGAGTCTCGGTCTGTCAGGGCCTGGTTCTTCATACTATGTTGTTAATATTGATGGCGTCGATGTTGCTGGATTACCTGAGGAGACGCTGCAGCTATAAGATAATCATAAACACGCAGACTACCTCTAGATCTGTCCGTGTTAGACTCGCTCACTGAGATTTCTACGTAGCAATGTATTGCATTGCTCCCATATCAGCTATTTTATCTGCCAAGCGCTTTCCAATTTGTTCTGGGGTCGAAGCGTTGCCTTCTTCCGAGGCGCGCACAATGTGTTTACCATCGGCGCTGGCCACCATACCATCGAGTTTTAATACACCATCTGTCACGGTTCCGAGAGCAGCTATTGGTGCGCGGCAGCCGCCACCAAGGGTTTGTAGAAATGCTCGCTCGGCGGTTATGCATTGCCGTGTCGTTTCATGGTTTATCTTGCAGGCGAGTGATGCAATCTCTTTGTCTCCTGAGCGTATTTCTAATCCCAGTGCTCCCTGTCCCACTGACGGCGTGAAATGCTCCGTCGATAAATATTCTGTTATTCTATCTTCCCAGCCCAAGCGTATCATGGCAGCAGCAGCTATGATGATGCCATCAACTGTTCCATCAGAGACTTTTCGTAGTCGTGTATCTATATTCCCTCGTATGTTGCAAACCTTAAGGTCAGGGCGAAGGGCGTGCAGTTGGACAGCACGCCTGTTACTTCCTGTACCTATCTTTGAACCTGGAACAAGTTCGGCAATCTTTCCAACCCTGGAGACGAGGACATCTCTAGGGTCGAGTCTGGCGGTTATTGCACCCAGCATAAGACCATCAGGAATTTCCGTTGGCAAATCCTTGAGGCTATGGGTGGCTAAGTCGATTTTGCCGTCGATTAGAGCCTTTTCCAGTTCTTTGACAAATATCCCTTGCCCGGCAAATTTATCTAGAGCAGTAGTGCTGTATCGGTCGCCTCTGGTTGTTATTTTGATAAGCCTGGCTTTCAGTCCGGGGGATGCTTCTCTGAGTTTTGTCAATAACAATTCGGTTTGAATGACAGCCAGTTTGCTGCCACGGGTACCGATACTGATTTCCCTCATTCGGGCTTGTCCTTGTTGAGCCGGAAAAGCTCATTGACCAGTGTAGTATAGTTCTCTTCCCTGCGGGCATTTTCCTTGAGATGCTGAATGGGGTCGTGAAGTATTTTCTGCACTATGGCCTTAGTCATAGCATCCAGGCTTTCTTGTTCGTCTGCGGAGAGTCGCTGCAGTTTCTTCAGAGTCATATCGAGCTGTTTTTTACGTATGCGTTCCGCCTTCTTTACCAGACTGCTGATTACCGGTTTTACCTCCATATCCTGCCATGAGGAGATAAATCGTTCAACCTCGGAGTCCACAATTTCCATAGCCTTCCGTATCTCTTTTTCTCTCTGTTTGCGGTTGAGTTCAGATAGATGGGTGAAATCGTCGATATCGTAGAGAAATACATTGCTAATACTTCCTACCTCGGACTCAACATCTCGAGGTACAGCGATATCAATAATTACCAGCGGGTGATTAGGGCGAACCGACATGGCATTTTCTAATGTTTTCAGGTCAAGTATAAGATGAGGCGCTCCAGTGCAACTGATGGCTATATCGCAGTTAGTTAGTTCTTGCCCCAGGCGACCTATATCAACCGAGCTTCCGTCCAAAGCAGAGGCAAGCGCTGAAGCCTTTTCATACGAACGGCTGGTAGTGGTAATCTGTGCAATACCCCTTTCTTTTAGCGCTTTGGCTACCAACCTGCCGGCTTCGCCAGTGCCGATGACAAGGGCTTTGCATTTGGTCAAATCGCCGATGGCTTTGGTTGCCAGTTCAACTGCTACAGAGCTCACGGAAAGAGCATTTCGGCTGATTCCTGTTTTTTCCCTTACCGTTCTACCCACTCTAAGTGCTTGATGGATAAGGTTTCGTAGCGGATGCTCTGCCATATGTGCTTTTTTGGCTTCTTCCAGACTCTGCCTCACCTGCCCCAGGATCTCGAACTCGCCGATAATCATAGAGTCAATCCCGGAAGCTACACAGAAGAGGTGTTTCACTGCTGCTTCATCCTGATAGCAGTAAATGTATGGTAGTAAATCGGCATCTGAGATGCCAGCCCAGGCTTTGAGGAAGTCTGTATTTGGTTTGGAAGAACTGCTGCCTTCTGTAATGGAGTAGACCTCAATACGGTTGCAGGTAGACAGTATGAGTCCCTGGGGCACATATTTGCGCAGCAGGCTAAAGGCATCGGAGATGTGGTCATTGCTTACCGCCAGCCTCTCTCTGATTTCAATTGGCGTTGTGCTGTGATTCACACCCACAACGTGAACCTGAGTCCTAGGCGGCTTGTTCATAGCTCCTGTTGTTTCAGTATCTTTAATTTGCTAATCATGATTTCCTTGGCTTGCTGGTTTTTGCCTCGCCTCAGTAGTTCGATAAGCGAGTTCAGGTCCAGGACTTTTTGCCAGGCGTCGTTACTGACTGTAATCCCCTGTTGTTTTAGCTCAGAGCGGACCTCATCAGCAACCAGGGCTAATTGAGCATATTCAGCCTGAAAGCTTTTTTCCAGCTCGCTCCTGATTTTTCGGGCTAGAGCCGGGCTTCTACCGGATGTAGATACAGCGACGATGATGTCACCACGCCTGAAATATGATGGTGCAATAAAGTCGGAATTATTCGGGTCATCCACTACGTTTACTAATATTCCTAAGCGTCTAGCCTCAGCAGCCACGTTTTCATTTGTGTTGACGTCATCGGTTGCGGCTATGGCGACAAAGACATCCTCTAAATCTTCTGGCTTGTAGCTTCTGCGTGTGACTCGGATAGCTTCCTCCCTTGCCAGCTTATTTAGCTCCGGACAGAAATCGGGGCTGACAATCTCTACATCAGCGCCATGCTCTATAAGTGCCTGTACCTTGCGCAATGCCACATTGCCTCCACCGACCACAAGACACTTCTTGCCTTGAACATTGAGTGAAATCGGGTAGTATGGACATGTTTCCTTATGTCTTTTCATACCTTGTATCGTACCCTTGTCTTTTTTATCTCTTTGGTGCTGAAAAGCAATATTAGCACATTTCTATCAAGTCCGGTGTCGGAACATATTTTATCAGCTATGGCTCGGCAGGTCTCTTTGGTGTCACCATGTATCATGGCAAACAGGTTATAGGGCCATATAGAGTTAGTCCGCCTTTCATAGCAGTGGCTTACCTCTGGAAACGTGGATATCCTTTTGCCCGCGGTCCCTACTATATCAGATGGTATTTTCCAGCAAGCCATTGCATTAGCTGTAAATCCAAGCTTATTATGGCTGATGGAGGCGCTGAAGCGTCGCATAATTCCGCGTTGCAAAAGAGCCTGGCAGTGGTTTAAAAACCCGTCTGAATTCATCGAAAGCCTTTCTGATATCAGGTCGAATGGTTTTTCACTGAGGGATAGGTCTTGCTGCAATTCGTTGATAACAGCCCGGTCTGCAGGAGATAGCGCGAGTTCTGTGCCCGAGAGGCTGTTGTGATGGATAACCATACCTGGCACTGATGTGGTATGACCGCCAAGTTTGAAATAAGCTCCTATCTTGAAGGTTTTTACTGCTGGCAGATTTAGTGTTGCCTCAGCCTTGGTACTGCTGTCTAACCTGTGCACCTCTGTTTCCATGTCAACGGTTGCAGGCATAGCTAGAGTGAACCAGAGGTTGAAATCATGGTCGCGTTCGTAGCAATGGCTCACCATCGAATGTGTGCTGATGATTTTCCCCACCTCACTCAGCCGCTCCGCTCGCACTTTCATAGCTACTAGAGTAGTCTGGTAGCCGAGCCTTCTTGGATTGAAGACGGGGCCTATGAGGCGGATGATTCCACCCTTTTTTAGCTGTTCGATTCTCCTGATTACCTCGTCACTGCCTATGCTCAAACGTAGCCCCAGAGCAGAGAATGGTTCTTGGTTCAGAGGGAACTCTGCTTGGATAATATTGAGCAGGTCTGTATCTATGTTATCTAGCTTCATAGCTTATATTTAGCTGTTCTTCCGAAGTGCTGCCGGTTGATATATGCAGTACGGCTCAGTCTCGAGGTAATCGCCGGTGGATTCGTAGGCTCTGGCTCGACAGCCGCCGCAGACCATTTTGTATTCACAAATACCGCACTTTCCCTTTATGTTAGACAGGTCTCTTAGTTTGCGGAACAGCGTGGCATTCGTCCAGATTTGTCCAAAACTCTTATCCCTTATATTCCCGGCTTCAACATCAAGATAGCCACATCCCTGCACGCTACCTCGATGAGAGATGAAGCAGAAACTGGTGCCAGCCAGGCAACCTCTTGTTATCGAGCTCATGGCTTCATTCCCAGCTTTAGTTGCTGATTTATCGCCGGGTGATGCTACCTGGAGATTATCTGCTCTGGCTCTCTGCCTCACTATTCGCTGATAGTGAGGCGCATCAGTCGGCTTGAAGAACATGCTGTTCCCCAGCTCCTTTTGCTTATCGTAGACCCAATTTAGGGTTTGCTCATATTCCTGCGGAGACATTTCTACTGTCTCCAATCCCTTACCCCGGCCTGTCGGCACCAGCATAAACGGGTGGAAGGCAACTGCTCCTGACTCAATGGCAAGAGCTAGCAGGTCATTTAGATACCGGACATTTAACTTGGTGACGGTGCTATTGATTTGCACCTCCACACCTGCCTGGCGCAAGCTGGCTATTCCCGAGACGGCTGCTTGAAAAGCACCTGATTTGCCGCGGAACTTGTCCTGAAGTTCGGCTGTAGGAAAGTCTATGCTTATTGCTACTCTTGATATGGGCGTCTCCTTCAGTTTAGCTGTAACCTCATCGTTGATGAGAGTTCCATTGGTGCCCATTACTACTCTCAGCCCTTTCCTGGTGGCATAGCCTGCTACCTGGAAGAGGTCATGGCGCAGAAGCGGTTCGCCTCCTGTGAGTATTAGAACAGGCTTGCCCACCTCCAGTATGCCATCTATCAGGCGGAGACATTCTTCAGTGGAAAGTTCGCCTTCATAAGCACCGGCGGTAGAAGATGACCGACAGTGAGCACAGAACAGGTTGCAGCTTCGGGTTATCTCCCAGGCTACCATGCGGAGATTAGGAGATATGGTTTCTTTTCCCCTTCGGCTCTCTCCAACCATTTCTCTTGTCATTGAACTAGTCCGATCTCATCATCTGTCAGATAGCATGCAGGGTCTTCAGCCCAGATATCGTCGAAAACTGCCTCGGCTCGCACCCGCAGGTTGCCATTGCATAGCTCAAGGTACTGGCATCTGGCGCAGCGTCCCTTGAGCAATCCCTTTCTGTTTTTGAGTCCCCGCATCAACGGGTTTGAAGTATCTAACCAGATATCCCCGAACTTTCGCTGGAGCACGTTGCCGAGGGAATAGTGCTGCCAGAATTGGTCGGCATGTACATTTCCCAGTTCGTCGACTGCTCCTATGCGGATGCCTGCATTATTGCCGCCATTGGTCCTGAGCAAAGTCAATACTTTCTCAGCGCGTGACGGGTCCTGGCTCTTTAGTTTAAGATAAAGATAAACGCCATCGGCATGATTATCAACGGTAAGGACTTCTTTATTAAGGCCACGCTGATAAAGGTCTGCGGTTCGGTTACAGATTAAATCTACTACTGCTCTGGCCTGGGAATGGTTTAAGTCTTCTTTGCTCAGGCTGCCTGCTCGACCTACATAGGCTAGATGGTAAAAGCAGACTCTCTGTACCCCTTCTCTTTCCACCAGGTTGAATATGTCTGGTATCTCTGTATGGTTGTAGTGAGTAATGGTCAGCCTCAACGATACTCTTAGT
>MGOH01000031.1:0-236 GCA_001795315.1 Chloroflexi bacterium RBG_19FT_COMBO_48_23 | reverse complement strand
CTAGCATCCTTTATTTTTTCAGCCATTTTCTCGGAGATAAGAGTACCGTTTGTGGACAGGGCAGTCCTAATACCATGCTCTCTGGCAAATTGGGCCAACTCGAAAATATCCTCTCTGAGCAGGGGTTCACCGCCGGAAAAAAGAATCACAGGAACGTCGAATTCCGCCAGGTCGCGGATGAAGTATTTTGCCTGCTCGGTAGTTAAAACTTCAGCGGGGTCTTGTTCGCCAGCGCT
>MGOH01000030.1:5205-5273 GCA_001795315.1 Chloroflexi bacterium RBG_19FT_COMBO_48_23 | reverse complement strand
TAAAAGAATCGTTGGTAGACCAGGCTTCTGGTTCATTCTCGGCTTGCTTTTCCTTATCACGCTCTTGC
>MGOH01000030.1:4768-4897 GCA_001795315.1 Chloroflexi bacterium RBG_19FT_COMBO_48_23 | reverse complement strand
GAAACTGCCCAGGAAGAACTGCAGACCTCTGAACAGCGGTATCGCCAATTATTTGAGAAAGCCAACGATGCCATCTGGGTTCATGCCCTTGATGGTAATATAACTGTGGCCAACAAGGCATCTGAAAAA
>MGOH01000030.1:0-4408 GCA_001795315.1 Chloroflexi bacterium RBG_19FT_COMBO_48_23 | reverse complement strand
TGATGAGGAGTTGCCAAAGGGACACCGCCCTCAGTTGGAGAGGCTTTGGCAACAGACCAATGGCATCATCCAGGGTGTACGCCGTTTAAGCCAGGATTTGCGTCCGGCGGCATTAGACCGCCTTGGTTTGCTGTCAGCGCTAGAATGGCTAGCCTCCGACGTAGCATCGTATTCAGAAATAGAGACAAAGGTCAATTTGCTCAGCAAAGAGCGCCGCTTGCCTCCAGATGTGGAACTGGTGCTTTTCCGAATTGCTCAAGAAGCACTAAGAAACATATGGAAGCATTCCGGGGCAACCAAGGCTGAGATAACGATTGAGTTCGGCGACAGCATGACGAGAATAACTGTCTGTGATAACGGCAAGGGATTTAAGCTTCCCGAGAAAATTGGCAATTTGGCCAGGGATGGCAAGCTCGGCCTGGCTGGTATGCAAGAGAGAGCTCAGCTCATTGGTGGCAATCTAACAGTGCAATCTGAACCAGGTAAAGGGTCGAGGATAACCATTGAGTTGCCGGCATAGTTATCCAGATAGAATGCTATTGATTCATCCCCGCAGTGCGATTCCTTTGCTAGGGCATAATGCCCAATCGAACCACCCGAGACACTTTTGGGAGTTCCCAACTAGCCCTGACTGAATTTTAGCACACGCCTATCTGCCCAAAAAATTAAGCTCTATAAAAACTGTTGCCAGAACGACCTCCATAAGGCTATAATGCAACACACATCAGGATTAAGGAGGCATAATGGCATACCGAAGGGTGCTCGTCCCCCTGGACGGCTCTGAGTTGGCAGAACGAGCCATCCCATACGCTAAGACCATTGCTAAAACCAGGGGCAGTGAATTAATACTGTTTACAGTTAGCATTGCTTCTGTAGAACAGTTGGACCGCCCCATGAAAGCTTACCTGGAGCTCAACGCAAAGGAACTACAGTCACAGGGCATAAAAGCATCTACAGCTATTGTCTATGGCAACGTGGCAGATGAGATTGTTAGCTTCGCCGACAAGAACAACATTGACCTTATAATAATCTCCACCCACGGATACTCCGGAATTAAGCGCTGGGTACTGGGAAGTGTAGCTCGCAATGTGCTCTACGGCACCTGCGCTCAAGTGTTACTGATAAAGTCAAAAGCACCGAAAGTCTCCCAGGCAGAATGGAAAAAGTTATTGCTTCCTCTAGATGGCTCGCCTTTCGCCGAAGCTCCCATTCCTTTTATTGAGGAACTAACAAAAGGAACTAAGACAGAGATTGTTCTAACTACAGTCTGCGAGCCTCCATTGGTGCCTTCTTACGGAGACCGCCCCATCAACCCAACGTGGAAAAAGCACCGGGATGCGCTGTGGGCAGAGACACGAAAGCGGGCCTCAGAATATCTGAACAAGGTAAAAACCAAGCTTGAAAAACAGGGAGTGATAGTAAAGTCACAAGTCATACCAGGCGAACTCGGGAGAATAGCAGAGAGCATCATACAAGCAGCCCAAAATGAGAAAGTCGACCTGATAGTCATGACTACCCACGGACGCAGCGGAGTCAGCCGCTGGGTCTATGGAGGTGTAGCCAACAGAATTGTGGAACAGTCGGCACAACCTGTCTTGCTCATCCGCCCGTCCGTACCTAAAGAGCCAAAAACCTAGAAACCACAGCTCCGACTGTAGTCTATGTCTACTTCATAGATAATGTGAAAGGCTATAACCCCAACTTCAAGGGGAAATCATAGTCTGGCACCATGTGCCTTGGCTTTTACTTTTGGTGAGAATCAAAGTCACTGACGGCACTCCTTGCACCGATGAGAAAGATTCTCCATTTTCTGTATCAACCAGCGCTTGAAGCTATATCAGTCTTCTTCCGCCGTGCTAACTTGGATAACAGGATGCCGAATTCATACAGAAAAATGATGGGGACAGCTACCAGGCTCTGATTAAGAGGGTCAAATGTTGGGGTAATAATAGCACCTAAGACAAAAGCCAAAACATAGGCAATGCGACGATATTTGGACAGCCACTCCGGCTTAAGGACGCCAATTTTGGTTAGAAAAAACATGACCAGTGGTATTTCAAAGCATATACCAATCCAGAAGATAAGCTTGGTCAATACTGAGATATAGTTTTCCACTCTTATCATCGGCGTTGCAATATCGCTTCCAAATGTGAGTAGGAATTTCAGCGCTGGCGGAAGTAGTACAAAATAGGCAAACACTGCACCGACAGTGAAGAGCAGAAACACTGATGGTAACATTATATATAGGTAAGTCTTTTCCTTTCTCGTCAGGGCTGGACGAACAAACATCACCGCCTGATAAACGATGAACGGTAAAGTCAGAACTAATGCCGAATAAAGAGACACTTTTATATAAGTGCCCAGCATCTCAGTTACTTCAGTATAGATAAGCTCCAGCCCGGTAACTGGCTGCATCAATATGTAGAAGACTTTATTGGCTAAGAAGAATGAGATGGGTAAGGCGATAAGAATAGCAATTACTGATCTGAGCAGGCAGGAGCGTAACTCCCTTAAATGGCCCCTAAAGGTATGCTTGGTTTCACTGCTCATGCACTTGTTCGTTAGAGCTCGAGCCTGGTCGAGATTTTTCCGTATTTTCTGCCTTGGTTTCAGTGGCTATCTCTTGGGTAAGTGTATCCATGATATCCTTGGTTGGCAGTTCTTCGGTAATCGACTTGCTCAAGTCAAAGGTGGCTTTTTTAAAACTGCGAAATAATTGACCGGCTTTGGCTGCTATCTCCGGCAACTTATCTGGACCGATAAATATCACGCCTAAGATAAGTATAAGTAGTAGCTCAAGAAAACCTATACCCATGAAGTCCATTGATTGCCTCTTAACTCAAAATCGCGGCAAAAAACACGTCTGGAAAAGAACTAAATTATCAGCGGGGGACGGCACCAACAACGAGATATCAGACGCCCGAATAGTTTAGTCTTCGGTAACTAAGCCTTCTTTTCGGGCTTCGCCTCGGCCGATTTAGCCACATCCTTATCTTTGTCTTTACTCTCTTCATCTTCTCCAGAGCGTGCCTTCCGAAACTCCCTTATACTCTTGCCGAGAGCATTGCCGACCTGGGGTAACTTACCAACACCGAAGACGATAAGGATAATAACTAAAATAAGCCCAATTTCCAACGGACCTAAGCGGAATGGCATTATTTTCCTCCTCTGCTAAGTACCTAGCCTGTTTCAATTATATCACAGTCAAATGACCCATCAAAATAATCAAAGCTGCTTCATCGTAATATCATTGCCTGACCAAAAGTCGTCAAGTTCAGAGTTATTCTGTAACTTTATACTTTAGCTCGTAGGCTTGCCTGTCCATATCTAGAGTAAGGATGCGCTCTAACGGTAACAGTATTTCAGCTTCTGTTTGCCGCAGGTCAACAGCTTTGATATAGCGCCGACATTTCTCACAGACATGTAGCCTGTACAGGCTTTTGTCATCAGTAAAATATGCCAAAGTACGTTGGTCCTGATTACCACAATGGGGACAGGCAAGACGGTAGAAAAGCCACTTTGCGTCACAGCGAGAGCAGATAAGCCAACGTGCCCCCTCTTCCTTGTCCAGGAAAGCGAAATCAGGACCGCCTCCACAGACAGGGCAATATCTTTTATACCATGATTCCTGATTTACCAGGGGTAGCAATTCTTTGGCGTAAGCAGTCAACCACGGATGCAAAGAAGCCTGAAGCACGCTGCCTGTAAGCGGTCTTATATCCTTATTCTTTGCCACGCTTTTACGCGATAATGTACCAATTGCGAACCATGTCTTAGCGGCTTCTTTTAATATGGTTGGGTCTGAACCAATCCTGTTCAGTTCCTCAATTTCCTCTGGTGCTGGCGATATGTATTCGGCTGACAGTCCAGCTATTTCTTGGAACAGCTTCTGAACCTCCGGCCAATTTGTCGCAATCTCCCGAAAGGTGAGCATCGGCTTGCCCTGAGCTAGCCGTTGAGGAGATTTCTCTTTTAGCGCGGTTAGAGTTCGAAGTAAGTCAGGTTTTTTAACCTTTTTTTGGGCAGTCAGCATCTGGCGGTAGAACTCTAAAGAACGTGGCAGAGGCTTCTCAGCCTCTGCCAGCCTGCTAAAAATCCTATCTATAACCTGTGCGTCCGTAATAGACTGTGGTGAACTACCAATCACTTCTTGGCGACCTTCTGGTACCATTTGCCATGATGAGATTTGGCATAGTCTGCCGTCACCGTGCCATCGACCATGGAGCTAAAAGAACCACCGTGTTTGCGCATAAGAGGATGGATTACGCCCAGGTAGATATGCACCAGGAACATGGCAAAAATCACGATGAAAGCCACGTCGTGGGCAAATACGCTCCACTGGAACACAGCCGATGGCAAACTATATTTAAAGAACCACATTAATATACCGGTAATTACAAAGATGGGG
>MGOH01000029.1:4895-5687 GCA_001795315.1 Chloroflexi bacterium RBG_19FT_COMBO_48_23 | reverse complement strand
TAAAAGGGCTGGCTGATTTCATGGCAAGGGAGATTCTGAAGTACATTTTTGGTGGGACTATACAATGCCCGGTTCTGGCCAGGGATGGTGGTTTTCAGCATAAGGCTGGCTCGCTGCTGGGGACGGATTACTGGCAGGATATCGTTGGTGATGTTCTTGGCAGAAGCAGCAGGATATGGCATTTGAACCAGTCTTATACCGAATGGCAGGAGTGGGAAGACATAGCGGAGTATTACCCGCCGACTTATGAAAATGACCTGAGGAGCCGTTATGAGTTTGAGCGGGTGAGGTCAGCAGTTATTTTTACCAGCATTGAGGAGCTACGCTGGCTGAATCCTGATAATCCTCAGGATTGTCGTCTTTACATTAAGACCAGGGCTGCCCCACGAAATTATATACAGGTGGACTGGAAGATCTATCGTGAGGGATTGTTGTCTGAGGGGACGAAGCGCGACCATTATGAAATCGAAATAGTAGCCGGCACGCCTTTGGCTGAGGTCTATCGGGCATCATGGGCGACCGAGAACACACGCGATTTGAGGGTACAGGTGTGGTCGCAGGCTGAAAGGCCATTTCGCTGGTTCGAGGCTAAATGGAGAGTCTATTATCAGGAAAGCCGGTTTAGAAAAATCATTGATGAAATCCCGGCGTTGCCGGAGGCTGCTTCAGCTAAGTGAAAGTACTCAATATTTCAGACTCTCAGCACGGATCTGGCTTTCAGGAAGCGAAGCAGGCGTTCACGTGTGACCATACCGACCAGCCTATCCTCTTGTAATACTGGTATCTGTTCTA
>MGOH01000029.1:1876-4868 GCA_001795315.1 Chloroflexi bacterium RBG_19FT_COMBO_48_23 | reverse complement strand
GGTCTACCGCTGGCTGGTTAGGTTGAGCTGTCTTGATCCTCTTGGCGGGCGTCATTACGTCACTGATGTGGGTTGAGCCCCAACGCTTTTCCGGTATCTGTATATCGCCCAGGGTTACGATTCCCTGTAGCTTGCCGTCCTCAATGACTACAAAGCAGTGTTGCCCGGAATTGATGATATATTCCCGGATCACTCCAAAAGTAAGTTGCTGTTTTATTGGTGTGTACTCGTCTTTCATCATATCATGGACTGTTATACCGCGGAGAGCATCTCTTACCAGCACCCGACGCCGGGCAGTGGTTGCAGCATCTGCCAGGAACCAGCCGAACATCATTGTGGCTACGCCGGCAAATAAATTACCGGGGCGAATTATTGCCACAATACCGACACCGATGAGCAGGAGACCTATGATCTGTCCGGTCAGGGTAGCAATTCGTGTTGCCCGGCTGTAACTCTTCATGGAAAGCTGCAAGATAGCTCGCAGCCCCCTACCCCCGTCTAAGGGAAAAGCTGGAATAAGGTTAAACAGGGCAATCATGATGTTGAAAAAGAACAGCCATTGCATGAATTCGGCAGACATGGAGTCTGCAGTGCCGGATAGTGCGTAGGAGAGCGCGTAAAATATGCCGGCTATCACAATGCTGGATACTGGCCCGGCTGCGGCGACGAGGAGTTCAGGAACTGGCTTGGTGTCCTGTTCGGTTATCCGGGGCACCCCACCGAAGGCGTACAGGGTGATGCTTCTTACTGGCATGCCTCTGTTGATAGATACCGCGCTTTGGGCTAGCGCGCGGGCATACATTGAGGCGAGAAAAAGGAAGCTGGCAACTATCCCGTGTATAATATTCAGCCATAGCGGATAGAATCCGTGGAATTGCTGCGCCAGTGCTAGCACTATTAAAAGTGCGGCAGGCAACCAGGTATAGTGTAGTCGAACCGGAACCCCAAAAACCTCACCCAGATTTATATAACGCGGCATTTTGTCTCCTTTTACAGTATAAACGCTGTGGACAAATGAAACAAGGCTATGGATGGTTTGACACAGGTTGCCTTACACGGTATAAATGTTTAGCCGGCGAATATCCGATAATATTTTGACACTTATAAGGCATTAAGCGAATGGAGGGAAAAGATGTGTGACACTGTTGTGGCTCTGGGCTCGGCTACCAAAGATGGCATCACTCTTTTTGGCAAGAACAGTGACCGTGACCCTGACGAGGTTCAGAACGTAAAAATATATCCTCAACAGAAGCATAAACGAGGTGCAAAGGTAAAATGTACCTACCTGACAATACCGCAGGTTACTGAAACTGCCAGGATAATGCTCTGCCAGCCGTTCTGGATGTTCGGGGCTGAGATGGGTGCCAACGAGCATGGTGTGGTCATAGGCAATGAAGCACTGTTCACCAGGGAAAAACCGGATATAAACGGGCTCACCGGTATGGACTTATTGCGTTTAGCTCTGGAACGAAGCCGCACTGCCAAACAGGCGCTGGAGACCATCATCGAACTCCTGGAAAAATATGGGCAGGGCGGCAATTGCGGCTACCGCCAGAAGTTTCTCTATATGAACAGCTTCCTGATTGCTGATGCAGCAGAGGCTTACGTGCTGGAAACCGTAAAGTCATGGTGGGCATGGAAGCAAATCAAGGATTTCTGGAGCATATCGAATATAATTTCTCTGGAGAAAGACTTCGATGCCTGCTCGCCCGGCTTAATCGAGAATGCGGTTAAGAAAGGCTATTGCAAGAGCCAAGCCGACTTCAATTTCCGTAAGTGTTATTCCGATAAAATAATAACCTGGGGCGCCAGAGGGGCACCGCGCCAGGCACGTTCCCGTGAATTGATTTTACAGAAAAATGGTGCCCTGACCACGGCAGATTTTATGGCTATTCTACGTGACCACGGCGGTTATGCTGATTGGACTCCCGATAAGTCAGGCGGGACTATCTGCATGCATGCTGCCGATAAATTGATTCGCCGCAGCCAGTCGGTATGTTCCATGGTGGCGAATCTAGGAAAGAAAGCCCGGTTCTACTACACCACTGGTGCCGCTAATCCATGTGTGAGCCCGTATTATCCGGTTTTCTTTCCTGATACGGTGAATCCCGCAGGGTATCTGGAAGGTGGCGCAAATTATGACGCTAAATCTTTTTGGTGGGAATGTGAGAGGTTGCATCGCCAGGCATTATGGTGCTTTGCGGATGCCCTGAACGCAATACAGCCACAGATAATAAAGTATGAAAAGGAAATGATTTCTTCGGTGGAAAACGGTCGGGCACGGCTTGACCAGGACACTATCGATAAATACTTCACTAAAGCTAAGACTATGATCAAAAGCTGGGGAAACAAGCTGGATGATTTGCCGGTGGCAAAGCCGAAGTGGCTGTTCCGACGCTACTGGCAAGGTTACAATAAACTCAACGGGTTATAGATGGAAGAGATTAGAGAGATAAAAGGCGAGCCTGACCTTAAGAGCAGCGTGGAGGTGATACGCGACTCTTTTAGAACTGTTGCCGCGGAATTTAAACTGACACAGGATAACTGTCCCACTCATCCCTCGCTCATAACTCTGGATAAATTGCTGGAACTTGAGAAGAAGGCAAGGCTGTTCGGACTGTTTTTGGCTAATGTGCAGGTGGGTTTTGTGGCTATAGAAAAGGCGGATGACACGCTTTACTACATGGACAAACTGGCTGTACTTCCGGAATATAGACACAAAGGCTGCGGGAGGAAGCTGGTGGAATTCGTTCTGGACGATGTTAAGGAGCACAAAGGTGAAAGAGTCGCCCTGGGGATGATAGATGAGAGCGCAGTTTTAAAAAACTGGTACCAGCAGCTGGGCTTCAAAGAAACAGGGACAAAGAATTTTGAGCATTTACCCTTCACTGTGTGCTTTATGGAAAAGAGCTTATTGCCCTAACAGGTACAGCATCACGTCGCTGACGTTGGTTCCGGTGTTGCCGGTTATAATCAATGCCCCACCGATTTT
>MGOH01000029.1:0-1798 GCA_001795315.1 Chloroflexi bacterium RBG_19FT_COMBO_48_23 | reverse complement strand
GGCATTGTCAACCACAGCTCCGGCCACATCAGGCAGGTAATCGGAGCCGTCTGTGCCCACACTGGCAGCTACCCAATGACCAGGATATGACTTCATCGCCAGCATGGACACCGCGGCATAATGCTGGTTTCTGCCGCCCTTGCCGGCATTCTCCGGCAATTTCGGCGTGGTCTCGCCGCCAATCAGAATGGCATTATAGCCCTGATATTTGCCCTCAAGTATTTCCCCGGCTCGCATATAGGCTGCCTCGGCGGTGTCACCTTTCTGCTCCGCCGTGACAATAACAGGCGTGAATCCCAGTTCTGCAGCCTTCTGTGCCATGGCTTCCAGAGCCAGCCGGTTATTGCCGATTATATGGTTGTGGCAGTTGGTTAAGCTCTTTGGTGTCTCTGCCACCTCACCGCGGCAGCCTCTTTTTAAGTATGATAGGATGCCTTCCGGTACTTTGGCTGTCAGGTTGAATTTTTCGAGTACGCCGTAAGCATCCTCAAAGGTCGAAGAGTCCGGATATGTTGGCCCGGAGGCGATGGTATCGAGGTCGTCTCCAATCACGTCGGATATTATCAGTGAAACCACTTTTGTCGGTGAGTAGAACTCTCCCAACCGGCCACCCTTTATTCGGGATAGATGTTTTCTTACGGCATTGATTTCATGTATTTCAGCGCCGCAATTCAATAGTAATTGAGTCGTTTCTTGCTTATCTTCAAGGCTTATGCCGTCAACAGGGCAGGGCATTAAAGCCGAGCCACCGCCGGAAATCAAACATATAATCATGTCATTGCCATTTATGGAGTGCTTGTCTTTTAGAGCCAGCATCTGTTTCACGCCGTTTAGCCCCATCTTGTCAGGTATGGGGTGACCGGCTTTTATTACCTTTATCCTCTTTGTCCCATAAACTCCACCCTTACAGTTGACGATGCCGGTGAATATATTCTTCACGCCTATTGTGTCTTCCAGTGCCTTTGCCATCAACCCTGACGCTTTGCCGCCGCCGATAACGAAAATCCTGCCATTGGCAACCTGGTATGTAGCATCTTTGACCGTTAGTGACTTGCCGATGGGGTCGTAACTCAAGGCTGACCTCATGATATTTCCGGGCAGAACACGCTCTATGCCGGCCTCGATGATTTTCAAAGCCTGGCGCCTTAATTCGGTAGTGGCAAGCTTGTTTTGGTTCTTTATAATCACTTTGTAATCTCCGGAACACAGAGGCAAATAGCCCTTTTTCTGAGCCTTATTTTTTCACTCTACTGCCTTTGAACGGACCCAGCTAAACCTTTGATACTGTTAATGAGTAAGGCGAATTCCCGGGCGTATTCGTCTCTGTCCAGATGGTCGAGGTAGCTCAAGCTGTTATCCTTTTGCCTGAGCAATGTCAGTATTTCCTCGGGGTTTTTCCCGGATTTGGCTGAAGCGCCGACAATCTTGTGCCAGTCGATGAGTTTTTGCCTGTAAGCCTTCAGTCTTTCGCCCGCTCTGTCATAGCAGCCGAAGTGACCATAGCACAGCTTTTGGGGCTTAAGATTCATGAGCTTGTCTATGGAAGCTAGCGTCTCTTCCAGCTTGAAAGGCGGTGGAGTTGCCGGTCTAACATTGTCCTCGATGCAGACCCCGGCCGCTTCACCGGCTATTAACACCCCGTTTGCCCTATCGAAAATGCTTAAGTGGTGAGTAGCATGCCCGGGTGTAAGGTATATCTCCAGCGTTAAATCATTACCCAAGTCGAGCTTCATCTGGTCTGTGACAGCCAAAATCCTGTGCTCGGGTACAGGTTCGATTTCACCGTATTTAATGGCTA
>MGOH01000028.1:323-5588 GCA_001795315.1 Chloroflexi bacterium RBG_19FT_COMBO_48_23 | reverse complement strand
CTTTCCTCTGTCGACGACCGGCAGACGACGAATGCCATGTGCGTCCATGATTTTCCTGGCTTCCATGATAGGCATATCGCTTGATATGGTGACCACATTCCAGGTCATAACGTCTCGAACTTTCATTTTCCGCCTCCCTTGGTTTTTCAGCTATTGTATCATAGACCAGAAATGCTTAAAAGGGGTGTCAATGCTTGTTGCTGATAAATTTGTACCTTTTCGTGCAAGCTTTAGCCGGATTACGTTTGGCATGCTATTAAGAGGTTGCCGGTATTACTGAAGTGGTAATAGCTGTTTGCTTTGTGAGGCATGTTACGAAGTGGTGCTAACTGTTTCAGATGGTTGAGCAAAATTAGGACCTACCAAACAATCAAAAATCGGTTAACAGTATCAGCGCGTGGTGCCGGTGTGAAGCTGTTAGTCGTGGAATAGCTCTGGCCCACAACTAATTTTACCTCTTGGTCAAATTGTGGCTCGATAAATATTAAGCCTTTGTCTGTAGTTTCGAAAGCTACTATGGTATGGCCGTAGCCTTCAGGGTAGAAAATATCGACGATAGCGCAACGGATGCCTTTAGCATCGGCATTGTTATTTACTGCGGCAGCGAAATCAGTGCAGACGTATTTATCTGGTTCGTACTCGTTTAAATTTGTGTTGTCTTGGGCTAGAAATGCCTTCATTTCCTGATATTTGGGATTTTGAGGGGCGTAGCCGCTGGATGGGTTCTGCTCCGGGCTGAGTTTCAGTCCAGCCTCGTAGCCGAATTTGTAGCCGTCATCATAACCTGCGTCTTTCCCTTGATTATATCCCTGTTTGTAGCTAGCTTCATGTCCGGTTTGAGAGCCGTAAATATAGCTGAGAAATCCCGAGCCCCCGCACAGCATGATGATAGCCAGAAATATGCTAAGTGCGGTAGCGATTTTTTGACTGTTATCCATAATTAACCTCCATTGCTAATAACAGGGCAATTATTAAGGCTGCTATTAGTTTATCGTCTTTGTTGGCTGTAAGGCAAAAAATCCTTGACGATGAAGGCCTGAATGCAGTAGGCTATTAGGATAAAATTAAAGGTAGGGGGAAAAAGAAATTGTGGTGCCGCGGCATAAGAGGCGCTATTACAGTGTCTGAAAACACTGAAGAGGCTATAATAGCTACTACTAAGGAATTGCTTCAGCGTATGATAAAAGTCAATGAGGTGAAAATCAGCGATATAGCTTGCATCCTGTTTACCACGACGTCTGATCTTAATGCTGCGTTTCCAGCGGCAGCAGCCCGGCGGTTGGGTTGGACGCAGGTCCCCTTGCTTTGTGGGCATGAGATGAATGTACCTGGAAGTTTAGCCAGATGTTTGAGGGTGCTGGTGCTGTTCAACACTGATAAAAGAAATGAGGAAATAGTGCACGTTTATTTGGGAGGTGCGGAGACACTCAGAGATGAGGGCGAGAGAACCTGGCAGGATGAGGGTAAAAAATGATAGTGGTTATGAAGGTAGGCTCAAGCGATAAAGAAATCACCGGAGTGATTGAGCGGATTGAATCGGCTGGCTTGAAGACTCATGTTTCTCAGGGTGTGGAACGGACTATAATCGGTGTGGTAGGGCAAATTTTCCCGGAACTTCAGGACATGCTGGAAATGCTACACGGGGTTGATGAAGTTATCCGGGTTAGTAAGCCGTATAAACTTAGCAGCCGTGAGTTTCACCCCTTAGATACTAAAGTTAAAATTGGTGGGATTACCATTGGCGGCAGGGAAATAGTGGTCATGGCTGGGCCATGCGCGGTGGAAAGCGAGCAGCAGCTTTTAGAAACAGCCAGAGCCGTGAAGGCAGCTGGTGCGACCATCCTGCGTGGCGGCGCCTTTAAACCCAGCACATCACCATATCAGTTCCGTGGTCTCGGTGAGCATGGACTTAAGCTCCTGGCTCATGTTAAAGAAGAGGTTGGGTTGCCAATAATAACGGAGGTTATGACGCCTGGTGAAGTAGAGATGGTGGCAAAGTATTCTGATATTCTCCAGGTGGGAGCTCGCAATATGCAAAATTTTAATCTCCTTGAGGAAGTCGGTAAAACAGGCAAACCTGTAATGCTGAAGCGCGGGTTATCAGCTACTATTCAGGAGTGGTTGCTGGCCGCTGAATACATCCTGGCTCAGGGTAACGAGCATCTCATCCTTTGCGAACGAGGCATCAGAACGTTTGAAACCTATACCCGTAACACCATGGATATAAGCGTTATCCCCATAATTGAGAAAGTCAGTCATTTGCCTATTATTGCTGACCCGAGCCATGGCACGGGCAAGTGGTATTTGGTGACTCCCATGGCTCTGGCTTCGGTTGCAGCCGGAGCTGATGGAATAATGGTCGAAGTTCACCCTCATCCAGATTTGGCACTAAAAGACGGTGCTCAATCGCTAACCTTCGCTAATTTCCAGCAACTCATGTCTCAGCTGAAATCTGTGGCTGAGGCTGTGGGCAGGCACGTGGCTGGTCATTCTGTTGAAGTGGAATCTTAGTTTGTAACTGGCAGCTGATTGGGGAAATCAGTCGTGCAGATTAAAAAAGAGCTAGCCAAAGTAAAACCACAAAAGGAGATGTTGCTTAGCATCGGTGTTTTCGATGGCGTTCATCTCGGACATCAACGATTGCTTACTCACCTGCGTGATGAAGCTCGGCAAAGAAACTGTCTCAGCGGTGTAGTAACTTTCAGCTCTCACCCAGAGGTGGTGCTGTTTACGGAGAACCAATTGCTCTGGCTTAATGATTTAGAGACCAGGGTTAGCTTACTTCGGGATTTGGGAATCGACGTTGTTGTCATCCTGCCATTTAGCCCTGAGCTAGCTCAGCTCAGCGCTCGGGAATTTGTTCAGTTGCTTAAGGACCATCTGAAGATGCGTGGCTTGATAATAGGCCCTGATTTTGCCTTGGGCAGAGGTAGAGAAGGCGATGCTGAGAAGCTCCGACTACTGGGAAAGGAAATGTGCTTCAGTGTTGAAGTTATACCAGCCATGGTGCTTCATGGGCAGGTGGTAAGCAGCAGTGCCATTCGTCAGGCTTTGGCTCAGGGAGATGTGGAAAAAGTAGGTAAACTAATCGGACGGCTCTTTAGCCTTAGTGGTCGGATTGTGAGTGGTAATGGGCGGGGAAGAACCCTCGGATTTCCTACCGCCAACCTGGAATTGAATGCCGAGCAGGCATTGCCCGGCGATGGAGTTTATGCTACTATCGCTCATGTTGACCACCACATTATGCCTTCGGTAACAAACGTTGGTGTTCGTCCTACCTTTGAGAATAGTAAGCATTTGGTAGAGACCTACATCTTTGATTACGAAGGGAATTTGCTTGGACAAAAATTCACCATTGACCTTGTGGATAAGATTAGAGATGAGAAGCGTTTTGATACTGAGGAGGAACTTAAAACTCAAATAGGAAGGGATGTGGAGCAAGCCGGGCGGATTTTAAGAGAACGGATGAAATAATCGGGAGTTTGAACTGGAACATGACTAATCCTGACCTCAAGTGGCTATTAAGGCGAGGGGTGGTTGAGACTATAGTTGAGTCTGAGCTGCTAAAATTGCTCGAATCGGGAAAACCGCTGAGGTTGAAACAAGGTTTCGACCCCAGTTGCCCGGATATACATCTGGGACACGTGGTTGGCTTGAGGAAACTGCGTCAATTTCAACAGTTGGGTCATCGTGTTATCCTTATCGTTGGTGATTGGACTGCCCAGATTGGCGACCCTAGCGGTGTGTCGACTACCCGTTCCATGCTTTCCGCTAAAGAGGTACATGCCAATGCTCAAACTTATATGGAGCAATTTTTTAAAGTGGTGGATAAAGAGAAGACTGAAGTTAGGTGGCAGAGCGAGTGGTTCAGCAAGTTTGCCCTTGATGATGTCATCAGGCTTACCAGTAAATTCACCGTGGCTCAATTTCTTGCCAGGGAGGACTTTGCAAAGCGATATAGCTCCGGTCGGCCCATCGCTATCACCGAGTTCCTTTATCCTTTACTCCAGGCTTACGATTCGGTAGCTATAGAGGCTGACGTTGAATTTGGCGGCACCGACCAGAAATTTAATTGCCTGGTAGGCAGGGAACTGCAGCAGATGATGGGACAGCGTCCGCAGCAGGTGTTTCTTGTTCCTCTTCTTATCGGCACTGACGGAAGCCAGAAGATGAGCAAAAGTTTAGGAAATTATATAGGTGTGGATGAGACGCCCAGTGAAGTTTATGGTAAAATTATGTCGATTCCCGATAGCCTTATAATCGACTATCTTGAGTTAGTGACTGACATACCGGATGAGGAAATTGCCGAATTTAAGGCGCAGATAGCTAAACAGGCAGTTAATCCGATGACCGTCAAGAAGCGATTGGCTTATGAAATCGTAGCTCAGTTTCATAGCGCTCAGGCTGCTGATGAGGCTGAGGGACATTTTGCCAAGGTGTTTCAGAAGGGGGAAGTGCCTGATGAGGCGGTCGTAACGATAAATGCCTCAACTGGGCTCAACAGTACTCTCTCGGCTGAATTGACCAAGGCAGGGCTGACTAAGAGCCGTTCGGAGGCGAGGCGTCTTTTAGCTCAGGGTGCTATTGAGATTGATGGGGAAGCGGTTACTGAAGATTTAGAAGTGGCGCGAATAAACAAAGGTAGCATTATTAAGGTAGGCAAACGGCGCTTTGCAAAGTTTGTCGATAATTAATAATTGATTATTAAAAACGGAGGTATTACATGCAACTAAGGATTCCTGGACCTACCCCTTGTCCCCAAGAAGTACTGCAAGCCATGGGCAAGCAGATGATCAATCACCGCGGCAAAGAGTTTGGTGACATGATCAACCGCATTACGGCAAAACTGAAGGAACTCTTTCAAACCAAAAACGACCTCTATATCCTGACAGGTTCAGGTACCGGAAGCATGGAAGCCGCAGTGGTCAATATGTTGTCGCCCGGTGACAAGGTGTTAGGAACTTCTAACGGTGTCTTCGGCAACCGCTTTGCCGACATCGCTGAGTGCTACGGTGCTGAGGTAACACGGCTCAAGTTTGAATGGGGTAAGCCGGTTGACCCGGACGCTGTGCGTAATGCTTTAAAGGCCGACTCTAAAATCAAGGCAGTCCTGGTGACTCAGAATGAGACTTCTACGGGCGTGACCAGTGATTTAAAGGCAATCAGCGCTGTTATCAATGAGTTTGACAAGCTTAGTCTAGTCGATGCTATAAGCGGTCTTGGCTGTATTGACCTGAAAACTGATGACTGGAAGTGTGACGTGGT
>MGOH01000028.1:0-307 GCA_001795315.1 Chloroflexi bacterium RBG_19FT_COMBO_48_23 | reverse complement strand
AAGGGCTGGATGGTGCCGCCCGGCCTGGCTATGGTGAGCGTCAGCGAAAAGGCTTGGAAGGCTCATGCTCAGGCTAAGATACCTCGGTATTACTGGGATTTCACCAAAGCCAAGAGCTATCTGGAGAAGGGGCAGACCCCGTGGACACCTTGTGTTTCGGCCTTCTTTGCCTTGGATGTCTCGTTGGATATGATGCTAAAAGAAGGATTAGCCAATATCTTTGCTCGCCATGCTAAGTTGGGCGATATGACCCGAAAGGGAGTGAAATCTCTGGGGCTATCCCTGTTTCCTGCCGACGAGAAGTATG
>MGOH01000027.1 GCA_001795315.1 Chloroflexi bacterium RBG_19FT_COMBO_48_23 | reverse complement strand
AAAGATCAAACCGGCTATCAGCGGGATAATGTTCGGATTTATCAATATATTCGTGGGTTTTATAGAATTACTCAGTCACTTTATTCGTATAATAAGCTTTACCTTCCGTCTCTTTGGCAACATGACCGCCGGTGAAATACTGCTGCTGGTCATGACTTTTTTAATACCATTCGCAGTATCTGTAATCTTCTATGGATTGGAATTGCTTGTCGGCTTTGTCCAGGCATTGATCTTCGCTGGCTTAACACTTGTATTTGGCGTAATTGCAATGGCTCCCCATGATGAGGAGCCCGAGCATGCAAATTAAAAAGGAGGACATAAATGGACGCAGAAGCAATGAAAATGCTTGCAGTGGGGCTAGCCGCAGGACTAGGATTTTTAGGTCCAGGGCTAGGACTAGGGTTGATCGGCTTCGGTGCTATGCAAGCTCTAGGACGCAACCCTGAAGCCAGAGGGCCAATCCTGACCAACATGATTCTGATCGGCGCTTTTACTGAAGCCATCGGAATCTATGCCCTGATAACGGCAATAATTCTAGCCATCGTGGTATAGATAGCCTGTAATGGAGGAAAAATTGATGGAAAATGGTAATCTCCCAGCTTCTTTTGGTTTCATTATTGGAGCAGTCATAATCGGTGCTATAGTGTTTGCCGGCCTTATTGTCACCGCATTTATACTTGGCTCCTTTATACTCTAAATAGCAGCATAAAACCCAGCTATAAAAATAAGGCGGAGTGAAATGGAAGGTCTTGGAATTAACCCATCACTGTTAATAGCGTTTGTCGTGAACTTTATTATCTTATTTGTCATATTGAGGCTAGTTGCATACAAACCGATAGTTAAGATGCTCAATGAGAGGCAAGCTAAGATAAAAGAGAGCATGGATCAAGCTGAAAAAATAAGGCAGGAGACCGCACGTAGCGAAGAGGAGATCAAAGCTCACATAGAAAAGGCCCGCAAGGAAGGACAGGCCGTAATAGCCCAGGCAGCACAAATAGGAGAAAGAATAAAGGAAGAGGCCAAAGACAGCGCCCGTCAGGAGGCTGAGTCCCTTATTGCAAAGGCACGCACCGAAATAAAACTAGAGAGAGACAAAACCGTTGACGATCTGCGCGCCGAATTTGCTGATATTGCCATTTTGGCCGCAGAAAAGGTGATCAAAGAAACGGTAGACAAAAAGAAGCACCGCAAGCTCATTGATGAAGTGCTCAAGGAGAGCGCAACTTTTAAACAAAAATAGAAGGCTAGCAATCAAATGCCGATAACAACTTCTGTCAAGCGCTATGCTCAAGCAGTCTTCGAGATTGCTCTGGAAAGAAATAAACTAAAGGAGTGGCAGTCCGACCTGAGAAAAATTGCTCGGCTGATTCAAGACACTGAATTTGCATCCCTGATAGAAAACCCGAAATTACCGTTTGAGCTGAAAGCAAAGTTAGCACAGGAAATATTGGGGAAAATCAATCCTATGGCTCTGAATCTAGTCTACATTCTCATTACTAAAGGCAAGCTCAAAGACGCCGGGCAACTTGCAGACGAATATGAGCGCCTGTTAAACGACCACCATGGGATAAAAACTGCCGAGGTTACCACTGCCATTGCACTTGATAATACAGAAAGAGAAAGGCTTAGTCACCATCTTGAGGCAATTATCGGCAAGAAAGTCCGTATTAACACCCAGGTCAACCCAGATATTCTAGGTGGCTTTATCGCCAGAATAGATGATAGTCTTATCGATGGTAGCATACGTAACAAATTAGAGATGTTAAAGAAAAGTCTGGCTAAAACCAGGAGATAACTACCCATAAAGGGGGAACAAGATGACAACAGAAGGGCGAGACATAGTCTCGGTAATTAAAGAGAACATCAAGCAGTTCGGCTCCACTGTGACCATGATAGACGTGGGAACAGTAATCAGTGTCGGCGATGGCGTTGCCCGAATTCATGGGCTTAGCGGTGCTAAATATAACGAACTTTTAGAATTCCCTAATGGGATTATGGGGTTAGCCCTAAATTTGGAGGAGGATAACGTCGCTGCGGTTATCCTCGGCGACTTCAGCCATATTAAAGAAGGAGACGAGGTCCGCTCCACCGGAAGAGTAGTTGAAGTGCCTGTAGGCGACGAGCTTATCGGCCGCGTGGTCGACCCACTAGGCAACCCCCTAGATGAGATGGGACCTATTAAAACGACCAAGACTCGGCCAGTAGAAAGAGTTGCACCTAACGTGGTAATGAGGCAGCGAGTTAACACACCGGTATACACAGGAATAAAGGCGATAGATGCCTTGATTCCGATTGGACGAGGTCAACGTGAGCTGATTATAGGCGACCGTTCCATAGGCAAATCAGCCATCGCTATCGATACCATAATCAACCAAAAAGGCGGTGACCTCATCTGCATCTATGTAGCCATTGGACAGAAAACGTCCAAGGTGGCACAAGTAGTAGGAACGTTTCAAAAATACGGAGCAATGGAAAATACCATAGTAGTCGCAGCCAATGCCTCTGATCCAGCACCATTGCAGTATCTGGCCCCCTACTCTGGCTGTGCTATCGGCGAAGAGTTCATGGAACAAGGAAAAGATGCATTGGTTATCTATGATGATTTAACAAAGCATGCCTGGGCTTACCGACAGCTATCACTTATACTCAGGCGTCCGCCTGGTCGTGAGGCCTATCCAGGTGACGTCTTCTACCTTCACAGCCGACTTCTCGAACGAGCTGCTAAGTTGGATGAAGAACATGGTGGTGGCTCACTCACCGCCCTCCCTATCATAGAAATCCAGGCCGGCGATTTAGCTGCTTATATTCCAACCAACGTTATCTCCATCACCGACGGGCAGATTTATCTTGAAACAGATATGTTTAACAGCGGTATCCGTCCGGCATTAAACATTGGCTTATCGGTATCAAGGGTAGGAGGCAATGCCCAGACCAGAGCCATGAGGCAAGTAGCTGGTAGCCTAAGAATAGATATGGCTCAATATCGCGAGCTGGCTACCTTCGCTCAATTCGGCACTGCTGATTTGGATAAAGCTACTCGGTCCCAGCTAGAGCGCGGGCAACGAATCACCGAAGTATTGAAGCAACCTCAATATGTACCAATGCCCTTAGACAAAGAGATTACGATTCTGTATGCTGTAACGAATGGACATCTAGACGATGTGCCAGTGGAAAAAATTGCTGCTTTTGAGCAGGGCTTTCATCGGTTTATGGAAACGAATCACCCTGATATAAATCAGCGTATCTTGACCGATAAGGAAATCAAGCCAGAAACTGATGAGGCATTAAAATCAGCAATATCGGAATTCAAGAAAAGCGCAGCTTACTAAAGGAAAACAATGATTAGTCCACGACTTCTTCGCCGACGTATTCGCAGTGTCCAGAGCACCGCTAAAATCACCAGGGCAATGGAAATGATTGCTACTGCTAAGATGAAACGAGCCCAAGAACAAGCTTTGGCTGGACGGTCATACAGCGACAAAATTGGGCAGATAATCTCTGACCTCGCTGTCGAATCTGCAACGACTGGTCCACTGCATCCATTGTTAGCAAAAAGAGACGTAAAGAAAATAGCCATAGTGCACATCACTGCAGATAGAGGCCTATGCGGTGGGCTTAACGCTAATATAAATCGCTTAACAGCTAATTTTATTTTGGGGCAGAGTGTGCCGGTTACGATTGTAGCTATTGGCCGCAAAGGGCGAGATTTCATGATGCGTTATAAACGCGATGTCCGTGCCGAGTTTACGAAGATTAGCGACCGTCCTACCTTGCTTGAAACACTGCCTATTTCTCACATTATTATCGATGACTACACTAGTGGCCATATCGACATGGTCTATCTAGCCTACACTCAATTCATCAGTACGATGACCCAAAGGCCAACATTAGAGCCGCTGCTTCCTGTAGAACCGGCGGCAATGCCCAAGACTGAAACCACAGAATATATTTACGAACCAGACCCCAAGTTCGTTCTGGGTGAGCTTCTGCCACGTTTCGTGGAAATGAAAGTTTACCATGCTATTCGCGAGGCCATTGCCAGCGAGCAATCGGCTCGAATGGTCGCCATGCGAAACGCCACCGATAATGCCAACGAGGTTATTTCTGATCTTACTCTGACTTTAAACAAAGCCCGTCAGGAAATGATTACCAAAGAACTCCTTGACATTACTGGAGGCGTCTAAGTCCTACACTAGAGGAGGTGAAATTTTGGCAAAAGGCAAAGTAGTTCAAGTAATCGGAACAGTGATTGATGTAGAATTTCCTCAGGAAGCTTTACCAGCGATCTATAATGCCATCGAGATCAACCGAAATGGCGACAAGATTGTTCTTGAAGTTCAGCAACATGCAGGCAATAATTGGGTGCGCTGTCTAGCTTTATGTCCTACCGATGGGCTAGAAAGAGGTGCCGAGGCGATTGACACCGGTGCACCAGTATCCGTGCCTGTAGGCAAAGCTACTCTAGGGCGGTTGTTTAATGTCTTCGGAGAACCATTAGATAATCTTGGCCCCGTAGAAACTAAAGAGAGGCTCCCGATTCATCGCCCCCCACCTCCACTAGAAGAGCAGGAAATAACAAGTCAAATGCTGGAAACAGGTCTAAAAGTAATAGACTTGATTACTCCTTTTACTAGAGGAGGTAAGATAGGCGCTTACGGCGGAGCTGGAGTAGGCAAGACTGTTATCATAATGGAGTTGATTCATAATATTGCCACTGAGCATGGTGGTTTCTCCGTATTCGCCGGTGTGGGTGAGAGGTCAAGAGAAGGCAACGACCTTTGGCGAGAGATGAAAGAATCTGGCGTCATAGAAAAGACCATAATGGTATTTGGCCAAATGAACGAACCTCCCGGAGTCCGAGCACGAATTGGCCTGACTGGCGTAACCATGGCAGAATATTTCCGTGAAACGGAGGGGCAGGACGTACTTTTGTTCATCGACAACATTTACCGCCACATTCTTGCCAATATGGAGGTGTCAGCACTTCTGGGGCGCATGCCCTCTGCAGTCGGCTACCAACCCACACTAGCTACCGATGTCGGCGAACTAGAAGAAAGAATCACCTCTACAAAGAGAGGTTCCATCACTTCATTTCAAGCCATATATGTGCCTGCTGACGACTATACAGACCCCGGAATCGTAACCACTTTTGGTCATCTCGACGGAGTAATTTCGTTGGAACGCTCTATAGCCGAGCTTGGTATCTATCCTGCGGTCGACCCGTTAACTTCAACTTCTCGCATTCTCGACCCTCAGGTTGTCGGTGAAGAGCATTATCAGGTTGCTCGCGGTGTACAACGAGTGTTACAGCGCTACAAAGACCTTCAAGACGTAATCTCCATATTAGGTATTGAGGAACTGAGCGACGAGGACAAACTTACCGTAGCCAGAGCCCGCCGTATTCAAAGGTTCCTCTCCCAGCCCATGTTCGTTGCTGAGGCTTTCACTGGCACCGAAGGCAAATATGTTCCCATAAAAGAAACAGTCCGCGGCTTCAAAGAAATCCTAGATGGCAAGCATGACCAGCTTCCTGAATCTGCCTTTTTTATGGTTGGAGCAATTGAAGAAGCAATAGCGAAAGCCAAGACACTCGAGGGAGAATAATGTGGCAACAATAAAGCTTGAAATTATAACCGCTGAGCGTCAAGTTCTTGCCGATGACGTCAACGTGGTGGTCGCCCCTGGCATTGAGGGAGAGCTAGGCATACTGCCCCATCACGCCCCCTTGATGACCATGCTCAAACCTGGAGAGCTGCTCATTAGAAAAGATGGCGAGGAAACATACATGTCTGTTTCTGGTGGTTTTCTCGAAATACGTCCAGACAAAATCATAATCCTGGCCGATGCCTGCGAACGTGTTGAGGAAATCGACATCGAACGCGCTGAAGAGGCTAAGCGGCGAGCTGAAGAAAGTCTCCAGACCCATCCACCAGAACTAGACGTAGCCCAAGCACAAGCTGCTCTTCTTCGCTCTCTTATACGTCTTAAGGTAGCTGAAAGGAGACGTCGAAAGTCGGCACCAATGCGATAATTATCCTTCAGTAAATCAACAGGCAATTATCTATCGGAATTACGGGGGCTTACAATTATCAAGCTTTTAACCTACAGTGTACCTGGCAGGTCAGCTATATTATCTCAAGCCTGACACGAATACCTTCTTTAGTCGCCACCACACGGAGCAGGGTTCGCATCGCCTCAGCAACACGGCCCTGCCTACCAATCACTCTCCCCTTATCATCTGGAGCAACTTCCAACTTCACTACCACCATACCCTTGTCATCAGCTTCCTCAGTAACCTTTACATCATCAGGTGCATTAACAATGGCCTTGGCAATGTACTCTATTAGCTCCTTCATTATGCTGACTCCTCAGTTGTTGATTTGGTTTTGGCTGTGGTTTTCATCTTTTTCGGCTTTATTGCCCGTGCCTTTTTTTCAGCAGCTGGCTTAAATTTATCCATTACTCCAGCTTTAGACAGCAACCTCAATACAGTATCCGTTGGCTTGGCACCATGCTTAAGCCACTTCAACGCTTTTTCTTCATCAACAACAAATGTCTCCGGCTCGGTCATCGGATTATAATGTCCGATGATCTCGATAAAATCACCATCTCGTGGTGCCCTGTGATCAGCCACTACCACTCGGTACATAGGTTTATTTCTAGTGCCCACCCGCCGTAATCTTATTTTTACCATGATCTACCCGTTTAGGCTAAGCCTCCTCGGTAATTTTTACAGGTTATTATGCACCAAGTTGCCATACCTGTCAATATGTCATCACTCCCGATGTTGCCACCAGCGAACTCAGCCATTATAATCAAGGATGTGAAAATACAGCAGCTGCACGGTTGGCAAATAAGTATCGCCCAGGCTAAACAGATACAAATGGAGCTGGCTAGCCAAGTATCACGAAAAAGCGAGGACATTAAACCTCGCTTTATCGCCGGTGTTGATATATCGGCACCAGATTCCAGAGGGATTGCTCGCGCTGCCGCTGTCATCCTCAACTACCCCGAACTAAAGGTGACTGAGATCGAAACCGCCGAGGATAAAATCAATTTTCCTTATATACCCGGCCTTTTATCTTTCAGAGAGTCCCCTTTAGTATTGACTGCTTGTCAAAAACTATCTACCGACCCCGATCTTATTCTAATAGACGGCCAAGGCATTGCCCATCCCAGGCGTTTCGGGATTGCCTCACATATAGGACTGCTTCTTAATATACCAACCATAGGCTGCGCCAAATCACGTCTGTGTGGCACTCATACGCCGGTACTCGCTGAGGCTGGTGCCTACGCCGAGGTTACTGACAACGGCGAGGTTATCGGTGTTGCGCTGCGGACTAAAGATAATGTGCGCCCGATTTACGTATCCATCGGTCACAAGATTGACCTGCCAACAGCTATCCGTTGGGTTCTGGAATGTTGTTGCAACCGACGGCTCCCTGAGCCTTGCCGATTAGCTCACCTTGCGGCCAGCGGCAAATCCATAACTACAATTTACAACCATCAACAGGGAGATTATCCTAGCCATTTTGAGTTAATCAACCTACAGAATAGGAGTTGTGAGTAATGCAGGAAGAAAAGGACAAACTGGAAGCCCTAAACCACCGAATATCAGATATAATGGTGCGCCTTTGACATCCCAAGAAAGGAAAGGAGAATTGCCAAGCTAGAGGCTGAAACCACTCAGCCAGACTTTTGGCTAGACCCAGCCAAAGCACAATCCACTATGCGCCAATTGGGAGCTTCTAAAAATATAGTTCAGACCTGGCGACAGCTAGAGAAGAGAGCCACCGAACTCCTTGATATGACGACACTGTCCATCGAAGAAAACGACCAATCTATTCAACAAGAAATCCAGCAAGATATAGAGGAAATAAACTCTCAACTCGATGAGCTGGAAACCAGATTGATTCTGAGCGATGAATATGACAACAGGGATGCCATCTTAACTATACATGCTGGTGCTGGCGGCACCGAGTCCCAGGACTGGGCAGAGATGTTGCTGAGGATGTACCTTCGCTGGGCAGAACGGCGCAAATACAAGGCCGAAATACTAGACACCTCTGCTGGTGACGAGGCTGGCATAAAGAGTGCCACTGTGGAGATTAGAGGTGATTATGCTTATGGTTATCTGAAATCAGAGCACGGCGTCCATCGTTTAGTTCGTCTGTCCCCGTTCGATGCAGACCATGCCCGGCATACTTCGTTCGTTCTGGTCGAAGTCCTTCCTGAGGCCGAAGAGGAACTAGATATCAAAGTAAACCCTGAGGATTTGAAAATAGATACTTTCAGGTCAAGCGGACCCGGCGGACAGCACATGCAAAAAACAAGCAGTGCTGTTAGAATAACTCATCTTCCCACTGGACTGATAATAAGCTGTCAAAGCCAACGTTCCCAGCGTCAGAACAAAGAGAGTGCCCTTAAGGTGCTTTATGCCCGCCTTCTTGAACTGAATCGTGCCGAAAAGGAAAGAGAAAAGGCCAAACTCAAAGGTGAACGAATCGAAGCTGGTTGGGGTAATCAGATTCGAAGCTATGTTCTTCATCCTTACAGAATGGTCAAAGACCACCGAACTGACTATGAAACCAGCAATACGAACGCTGTCCTGGATGGAGACCTCGATGATTTTATCAATGTATATCTTCGTCATAAAATTGGAGCGGGCAAATGACTAAATGGCTCATCCCGCTAGTCCTGGCTACTATTCTGCTTATTGCACCATCTATTGCCCACGCACAGGAGGGAATCTCCCTGTTAGACAGCACTGCTGAGATATATTTCCCTTCCGCCTTGGTCTTCAAGATCAAGGCTCAAAGCCAGAGCGATATCACTAAATTACGTCTCCACTATCAAGTTGATAGAATGAACTACGCCCAGGTCACCAGCGAAGCCTGGGCTGATTTCACCCCGTCTCCGAAAGTGGAAACAGAATGGGTATGGGATATGAGAAAAGCCACTCTGCTAACCGGAGCCGCAATCAGATACTGGTGGACAATCGAAGATGCAACGGGAGATAAACTGATAACTTCGCCTGAGATAATTCGCTTTGACGACCTGCGCTATTCCTGGCAAAAGTTAACCATGGGGCAACTCAGCCTCTTCTGGTACAAAGGTTCTCAATCCTTTGCGGAAGAGCTGATGACTGCGTGTCAACAGGCATTGGAAAGACTGTTTGAAGACACTGGCGTCCATCCTGAAAGGCCTATAAGTATATTCGTCTATGCCAGCACCAAAGACCTCCAAGGTGCCATGATTTTCCCGCGAGAGTGGACAGGCGGTGTTGCTTTTACTGAATACGGCCTTATCGCCATTGGTGTTCCTGCAAATGAACTGGACTGGGGGAAGCGAGCGGTAGCTCACGAGTTGGGGCACACAGTGATTCATCAGATGACCTTCAGCCCCTACGGAGCTATTGTCCTACCTACCTGGTTAGATGAAGGCTTAGCCATGCATGCCGAGGGCAAACCAGATCCTTATCTCGAGTCATGGCTCAAAAAGGCAATAAGTCAAAAGAAACTCATTTCAGTACGCAGTCTATCGAGCCCATTTTCAGCCAAACCCGAAGAGGCCTACATCTCCTATGCCGAAAGTCAAAGTCTGGTCGAATTCCTCATACAGAACTACGGCAAAGATAAAATGCTTAATCTCCTGGGTCTATTAAAAGAAGGTAACTCTTGCGATGAAGCTATGACCGAGATTTACGGATTCGACCAAGATGGCCTTGATACGCTGTGGCGCGAATCCATAACGAGCCAAACGCAATCTCAATCTGAATTCAAGCAAATCTCGTTGCTGAGGGCTAGTCCAGAAACGTTCCTCTGGGAAGAAATGTCGGGTAAAATGATAACAGCAAATACTTTATTGGTGGTGCCCTGATTGAAGAACTCCTTCACCGTGCATGACCTGCCTCTTTCTGAACGACCTCGGGAGAGGCTCTTAAAACTGGGCAGCGAAGCTCTCTCCAGCCAGGAGATTCTAGCCTTGATTCTTGGACGAGGCATCAAGGGTGAATCGGTAATTGTTACTGCCCAGAAACTGCTGACTAAATTCGGCAATCTGAGGAACCTTGCCTCCGCCTCTGTGGAAGAGCTAACCCAGATAAAAGGCATAGGTCCAGCCAAAGCCGCTCAGATAAAAGCTACTTTCGAGTTAGGCAAACGACTGGAAGACTCATCCAGCGAAGGCACAAAAATCACGGTTAAATCTCCAGAGGATGCCATAAAAGCAGCCAAAAGCCAGCTAAAGGGCAAGAAGAAAGAGCACTTCGTGGTACTCTGCCTGGACACCAGAAATCATCTGATAAACACTCATAAAATTTCTATCGGCAGTCTTGACTGCAGCATAGCACATCCACGCGAGGTATTCAAAGAAGCTATCTCTTCCTGTGCTGCGTCGGTCATCTTCATGCACAACCACCCTTCCGGTGACCCTACTCCATCAGAAGACGATATCAAGCTAACCAAGCGACTGGTGGAAGCGGGCGAAATTATAGGCATTGACGTCCTCGACCATATAATTATCTGCGACAGAGACCATCTAAGCATGAAAGCAAGAAATTTATTCTGAGGCTCAAAACCAATGAACAAGATTTGGCATTTTACACTGCTTGGCGCTATTATTTGTGCTTTAGCTATCCTGCCTTTCATCATCAACTGTCCATCAAATGAAACACCCATCCGAGAAAAGGGAGCTCTCAACCTGTGGGACTCCGGCCCCATAACACTTGACCCGGCTATCTCCAGTGAGATGACTTCACATTCTTACGTCATACAAATCTTCAGCGGCCTGGTTCGCCTCGGTGATGAGGCAAAGCCAGTACCGGACATCGCCGAAAGCTGGCAAAAGAGCGATGACGGCAAGAGCTACATTTTCTACTTGCGCAAAGGAGTGAAATTCCAAGATGGTGAGGAGGTTACTGCCCAGGACTTTAGTTACTCATGGGAAAGAGCCTGCCACCCTGAAACCGGCTCGCAGACAGCAGTCACTTATCTGGGCGATATCGTCGGGGTGAAAGATGTTCTGGAAGGCAAAGCCGCAAAAATCAGCGGCGTCGAGGTCATTGACAATTACACTCTAAAGGTAACCATCGACGCTCCTAAGGCTTACTTCCTGGCCAAACTAACCTACCCCACTGCCTTCGTTGTCGATAAAGCCAATGTAGAATCAGGCAAAAAATGGTGGCTAAAGCCAAACGGGACCGGCCCATTCAAGCTCAAGGAATGGAAAAAAGATGAGCTATTAGTGCTGGAGCCAAATGAGCTTTATTACGGTCAGCCTCCTTTAACAAAGAGAGTAACCTATCATCTTCTAGCTGGTTCGCCTATGGAAATGTATGAACTGGGTGAAATCGACGTGGTCGAGGTCAACGAATATTACATAGACAAAGCATCAGACGAACGCGGCCCCTTCTATAAAGAATTGGCTGTGTTCCCCGAGCTGAGCCTCTTTTACATAGGCTTCAACACCCAGAAGCCACCTTTTGATGACATCAACATTCGCCAGGCTTTTTGTCACGCGATAAACAAAGAGCGGGTTATGAAGCTGACCCTCAAAGGGATGGTGACCAAAGCCGATGGCATTTTGCCACTGAACATGCCCGGCTATAACGAAAACCTGGAAGGACTCACCTATGATGTAGCTAAAGCAAAAAGTCTCATCGCCAGCTCAAAATACGGCAGCGTTGCCAATCTACCACCTATTACGCTTACCACCTCCGGCTGGGGAGGCAATATACCGGAATATCTGGGTGCCATAATCCAAGATTGGCGAGAAAACCTTGGCGTGGAAGTAAGCGTAAGACAGCTTGAACCGGAGATATTCTCCTACTTCCTAAAAGAGGAGGCTGATGAGATGTTTTTTAGCGGCTGGATTGCTGACTATCCTGACCCTCAGAACTTCCTGGGCATACTATTCCACACCGGTGCTGAATATAACACCGGCAATTACAGTAACCCAGAGGTAGATGCACTGCTCGACCAGGCAGGCGTAGAGCAGGATGAGACCACCAGATTTAACCTATACCAGCAAGCCGAGCAGATAATGGTAGACGAGGCCTCCTGCTTACCCCTGTGGTTCAATAGAACTCATCTTCTGATTAAACCTTATGTCAAGAACTACAAACTGGACGCTCAGGGTATTCCAACATTGAAGGAGGTATATTTAAGTGAATAACCAAACTGCTCTACTAGCTCCCTGTGGGCTTCACTGTGGTATGTGTCCACTATACAAAGCACTGTCCGACGAGAAATTGAGAGGCACCTTATCGCAGCGAATGAATCTTCCTCCGGAAAAAGCGCAATGCGAGGGATGCCGAGCTGTTGACGGCAATTGCCCCGTTATCGGCGAACGATGTGCGACCTACATTTGTGCCGAAGAAAAAGATGTGGAGTTCTGCTCTGACTGCTCAGAATTCCCCTGCTCCAAACTGTTGCCTTGCACCGACAGGGCCGAGAGTTTACCTCATAACCTTAAAATCTACAGCCTGACTTTACGGAAGCTTAAGGGTGAGCAAGCATGGAATCAAATGATAGGTCAGATTTATTCACTGTATTATAGAGGACAAATGGTAATAGGCAGAGGACCAATTTCACGAACTTAGCCAAATCATCTTATGCCCACAAACCTTCTATATCTTTTTCCGTCTTCCTTTTCATCTCGGCAGCTTCAAGAAAACCAAGCTCTTTATAAGATTCGGCAGTGCCATATTCTCGAGTCTTGATCACCACCGGCATAGGCACCGCATGGCCAAAGATAAGCGCCTGCTGCTTAGTCTCCAGCTTGGATAATACCGATTTCAGCTCACTTTTGCCCGCTGTGCCTGTAAGCACACTGTCAATATCCCGCTCATCATCTAAAAGACAGGTTATCTTCGTCCCCAATTGTGACATTACCTCACTATCTATACCACTGGGACGCTGGTCAATCACCAGCAAAGTAACGTTATATTTCCTCATCTCCCGAGCGATTCTGCCGAAGATGGTTCGAGATGAAACCTCAGGATTAAGAAAACGATGGGCTTCTTCGATGGTGATAACCAGCGGATGAGCCGGCGCCACCTCACCACCCATCTCCCGCTCTGCATTCTCCCGATATTTAGCATAAATTCGCCGACTCAGCAGATTAGCCACCAGAATATAGGCGGCAAAGTCATCGAATCTGCCGAATTCGAGTATCACATTTATACCCCGGTCCAGGTACTCTAAGATGCGCCGAACAGAATTGTCCGGTGCCCGAGATACTAAGAAAGAAAAACGCCGCAAATTATCAAGTCCACGCCTCAAATTGCGATATGTACTATCATGAATATTAAGCTTGGAAATTAATTGCTTGCTATCATCGTCGTTAAGATTCAACACAGCCTCCAGCCATTTTCTATCACCGAACTCGCGCGCCAGTTGATACACTGCTTGAATAGAAGCTTCAGTAAGATTCAACGTCTGCCGGAGCAAGTCAACATCTTCAGGCTCAATCTCATCATAGCCTATCCTGACCACAACATCGGTACTCACTCTTCTCCGCCGAGAACTTTCCTCATCTAAGGTAAAAATGGCCACTTTGGACGGGAAGAGCTGCTTTAATCCCTTCACCTTATAACCTTTCTCGGTCTTTCCCTCCCAACCATACTCACTGTGCATGTCAAAGACCAGACTGGCCGCTGCCCCCTTCTGCAGCATGCCAACAAGTAGCAAGCGGGTAAGAAAGGTCTTCCCAGTACCGCTCTTGCCGAAAACTCCATTGGAGCGCTTAACAAATTCGGATATATCAAGGCAGACTTTGGTCTCCATATCCAGCGGTGTGCCGACATAAAACCGCCTCTCATCCTCAGCACCGAAAACCAGCTCAACATCGCGCTGGGAAGCTAACTTTACACCAGAGAAATGTGCCGGCACTGTCTTCGCCGGTTGAGGTCCCTCAAGTATGCCAGCAGCATCACCCCCGATAGTCAGCATTGGCAAAACCCGAAGCTTACCATAAGTAGTTGTGCCGGCAATAACCTGAGCGATAAAAGGGTCGGAAACATCAGGCGGCATTATCGCTGCCCTTGGGTCAGTAGTCTCCAGGCTGACATCGGTAATCATGCCGAAAAAACGGTACTTCTCACCTTCAATAGCTATGTACCGACCCACCACCATGTCCTCAACCAAGACCGAGGCGTCAAGTTTCACCTCCACACCTCGGGTCAGAGAGCCGGAAACCACGACGCCTAAATTAGTCCGCTCCTCAGAATTTTGGTCTTTCATCACTTAAGTCTCTTCAGCAGTGAATTCAATCTTCTGGTATCGCTGCCTAGCAGACAGGCCAGCTCTTTACCAGCCTTGACCAGAAAACCTTGAGGGTCAGAATGAGCCTGGCTGGCATAGCGAAGACAAGCAGCAGTAACCTCATCTACCGGGACAGATAACCTAACATCTACAAGCAAGTTGAGAAAATCTAATGATTGAGTAAACGCCCTGACCTCCTCAAGCCGGCAGGTACAAACAAAGCTGTGAATGGATGCCGGCTTCGGTGGCAGATAGTGGTATAAGCTCTTGCCCTGGACATGCCCGACCACCATTACCTTGAAATCCGTACTTAAAAGTCTTGCCAGTTGAGGATTGACCTTGAAGATATCCTCATTTGACTCCAAGTTTTCACCTCGCGCTATCACACGCCGCCCCGGGTCGAGGCTATGAGTCTCAACATTATAGACAACACCATAGATTTCACCAAGCTCGTCTTGCGTTTTCACCAGACTGCCTAAAGGCGGTGACTGGTCAAGTTTATAACACTGAGCCGTGAACTCAGCACTGCTGGCCTCAATCACCTCAGCTATCTTACTCGCCATATCCATATTTAACTTTTGGTTTTTGATTTTTCACTTTTTTATATCCATCTCGTTCTCTTGCTTTGCTGCTTGGCTGAACTTTCCAGAAATACTTTATCTTCAACCAGAACCTGTTCCACCAATCCCCAGAATTGCTCCCGGTCAGCACCGGTCACCACTGCCTGCTCATGCGCTTCGCTTAAGGCAACAGGATAACCTAACCCTCGCTGGCACTGGTCTAGAATCGCTGAATGAATCAGCCCAATCAGCTTCTCATCCTCAGCCACCCAGAGTGGAATCTCCACTCGCACTACCTCCCCATCTAGCCTGAGATAGAAGAAATTGACCTCTTGAGCCCCGTAATATTTCATCACAACCGAAGACCTGCTGCTAAATATGGCTGAGCGTTCTCCCGGAGCCAACAGCCGGGCAAAAAGGTCACGGTCAAGCAAGCCTCCAACAACATCACACTCCCTCCCCCCAAACTTGTCGTGGCAATTGCGGTCGCAATCTACCGGCTCATAAGGGCAAACAGCCAACCTGAGCACATTGACCACATCCGTGCTACGAGGAAAGCTAATATAGCTGGCCACCGCCAACTGCCTGAGCCGGCTAAATTCCTTCAGCTTATTAAGATATTTCAAAAAGCAATCCACCAGTAGCTCACGAACGACAAAGTCGGGATAGGTTTGCCCTATTAATCCCCATAAAATGAGGGAGCCATCAAGCAACGCTACAAGAGGCAAGTCCGTCTTCAACTCACCAGCTTGCTCTGCAAGCACACGGCATTCCTCAACGCTGCGCTTCACCCCAAGAAGCTGCCCTTCTATCTGAATCCGTTGGCCATTCGGGGAAGCAATAACCATCTCGTCATCTTTGAAATAAAGGGCCGGAAAGCTGAAGAGCTGGGCATCTGGATTTCGACCATATTGAAGGTGAGCCACGCCGATGTTGATGAGAAAGCAGCTAGCCGACTGGTGGCGGTCAACATCTATATGAGAGCCATCGCTAGCCAGAACAATTAAGTCATCAGGACAGGTCGGTGCCGCCCGCCGTAAGTCAATGGTTTCCTTCAGACCAGCCACAAGCCAGGTAGTCTTGCTCGTCTCAACCCTTTGCTTTAGTCTATTGAATTCGGCAGCTGAAGATTTAATGGTTTCTAGGGCAAAATCAAGCTTGGCCGCTCTCTCCCTCCCCAGCGTCTTCAAGCTAGTTGCCAAATCCACAATCTGTCCAACTAACTTAGTCAGGTCCAGCGACATCGTTCTCCT
>MGOH01000026.1:17624-21626 GCA_001795315.1 Chloroflexi bacterium RBG_19FT_COMBO_48_23 | reverse complement strand
AATTCATTTCCATGGCTGCATGTAGTTTGGCTGGTTGAAGCCTTCTACCTTATGAGTATATGCCTTTGTTTAGGGATAGCGAGGCTAAGTTAGGGGGGTCAGTGTTAACAGTTTTCTGGCGATGTCAGGATATTTGGCAATAAAGAGCAACTCATCTTCTACAAGCGGCTTCTGGGCACAGACATTGGCAAATCTTACTAGTTCCAGGACTTTCTCCGCCTCAGCAGCATCAGCGAATGCTATCTCTATTTGCTCTTCCACCTCCTCTTCTATCTCCCCGCCCATTTTCTCCTGAATCCTCTTCATTAAATGCCTGAAGCCAGATATACCGCCATATTCGCCGGAGCATATTTCTCTGCCTGTCTCCACGGTGACAGGTTCACCCCTGCCCAGTTCGGCATAGTCATATAGCTCATAATTCTGCGGGTCTTTCAATACGCCGTCAGCATGAATACCGGAGGCATGGGCGAAGGCATTAGCACCGACGCCGGGCTGGTTTATTGGTATAGGAACGTCAAAAGCGTAGCTGGCGAAGTTGGCTATTTTCCATGATTTTGATAGGTCAATAGCTCTTCCCAGTTGATATTTGCCAGCAAAACCTTTTGATTTGGTTATTGCCAGAATTGTAGCTACAAGGTCGGCGTTGCCGGCTCGCTCTCCTATGCCGTTGACAGTTGTATTAATATAGGCATCTTGTCCACCATCTATGGCGCCTTTAGCTCCGGAGATGGAAGTGGCTACCGCCATACCCAGGTCGCCGTGGCAGTGAATCTCGATAGGCATGGCAGCATTTTCGGCCAATGCTTTTGCCGCCTGATAGATGGTGAATGGGTCATCATAGCCGAGGGTGTCGCAATACCTGAACCTGTCAGCGCCGTGCAACTTGGCTTGTGTGGCGAACTTTATTAAGTAATCCAGGTCTGTTCTTGAGGCGTCCTCAGCGTTCACGCCTATAGATTCAGCACCATGTGAGCGGGCAGCATCGACGGCATCGGTCATCATCTTTGTAATGTCCTCTCTGGATTTCCTGCCTTGAAATTTGCCCTGAATCATCTGCTCAGAGGTCGAAATGGAGATGTTGAGGTGCTTTATCTCAGGTACCAGCTTGAAAGTCGTTTGGACATCTTCCGCAGTTGCTCTAATCCATCCGCCCAGGCGTATAGGTTTTAGAACGCCCATCTGGGCTAGCTCAAGATTTGACTTGAGATAATTTGTTTCATGTTTTGTTGTAGGAAAGCCGAACTCTGACTGAAAAACACCCATCTCGTTCAGATAGATGTTTATCATTGTTTTCTCCAGCTTGGATAAGCCTAGTTTGGCTGTTTGAACGCCGTCGCGGTTTGTAACATCAAGTATATAAATCTTGCCCATAATATGCTCCAGAAAGTAGTTTGTTAAATGATGTGAATGTTTGCTCTAGTTAAGAAAAGCAATGAATGTATTTGGTTATATTTAAAAAGAGTCATATATTACTGAAAGCATTATATATCATTCGGGGGGGGCTTGACAAAAGACAGGGAATGTGCTAATGTATCCAAGTCCCAAGTAATTGAGCTAATATCGGGGAGGCAGAGGCGCTGACGCGAGGTAGGCGAAAGCTGAAAAGTGTCAGAGGATGAGGAACCGGGAAGGGCAAGGTTACTTGGGGCGTTTTTATCTCTTTCCCTCTTCTTCAATCAATTCAGGATTAAGCGCACCTATAAAGGGCAGATTTCTGTATTCTCCGTGGTAATCCAATCCATAGCCGACTACGAATTCATCCGGGATCTCGAATCCTATGTAGTCAAGCGGGACATCAATAAGACGGCGGACTCGCTTATCCAGCAAAGTGCAGACGCGCAGGCTGGCAGGGTTATGCGATGCCAGGTGGTTAAGAACGTAGTTTAATGTCATCCCGGTGTCTACGATGTCTTCAACCATCAGCACATCAAGTCCAGCTATACTTGTATCCAGGTCTTTGGTTATTTTTACTGCCGACTCGTTATCAGTGCCATAATAAGAGATCGCCATGAAGTCCACAGTAAGCGGCAGGGTTGTATGTTGCATCAAGTCAGCCATGAAGCAGATAACACCTCGAAGAATGCCGACCAGGATCAACTTTCTGTCCACGTAGTCGCGTGAAATACGTTTTGCCAGGGCTTTAACCCGCCGTTGAATTTGCGTGTGGCTGAATAAGATATGGTCTATACCCTCTACCTTTGTTCCCCCCAGTCGCCCATAGCCGTATTTGGCTAGTAATCTAAGGTAATCGCTCTTGTTGAGAAGCTTGATGTTGATTTCCGGGTAAATCTCTCTGAGGCGGCGTAATTTACGATTTTTTTCTGTAATCAAACTCTGTTTCAAGGTAGTGAGCTCGATGTAAAGGTCCAGTTCAGGCAGATAGAAATCCGGAGTGAACATTTCTGTTACTTTGTTGTCCTGCCGGGCTAGAGGGAAAGAGCGGGGTTCATATAGCCACTCAATTCGGTAGAAATCAAGTAATTTGGCGAATTCCCCTTCACTGGAGTGTCCAAAGCTGGATGGTCTAAGTGAAGATGAAGGTAATTTAGGTGTTTCGGCTAGCTTTCGTCGTTTAGTAACCGTTTCTTCATGTTCCGCTTTTAACACCTGATACAGTTCAGTTTTTTCCAGGGCAATGGCGACTATATCAGCTACAGTGACTAAAAAGTCCTTATCGGTTTGTGAGAATTGTCTCGGTTCGCGCGTGTAGATTCGGATTTCTCCGATTACCTCTCCTTTCTGTGGGATCGGAGTCGCGAGTACTGAGCTTATTCTCTCCATTTCTGCGGCTTCTGGGTATTGAGCTCGCTTGTCTTGTGTGACATCGAAGATAGCTACCATTTTCCCATCCAGTACTTCAGGGAGACTTTTGCTGGCTTTTAAGGCTCCCTTTCTGAGATACATGTCACTAAGGCCATAGGCGGCTATAATATCTAAGTGTTCCCTTTGAGGATTCAGAAGCATTATGGAACATCCGGCGGCCTTCAGTGCTTTGGCTGTGCTTTTCGCTGTGGAGTTAAGGACATTTTTCAACGGTAGAAGTGAGTTAACTGCCTTGGCTATTTGCTTGAAAGCTTGAGAGTAGCTATGTTCGCGGTTATCCACAACTGCTTCCCTTCCGAGTATACTTTCGCCACCTATCCACACTTAGTATAGCCGCAACTGGGACAGATATGGCAGCCCTCCTGGTAAATCAAGATGTTACCGCATTCGGGGCATTGCCCTGCCCTGTTCTTAGCTACTCCGAGGTCTTTGGAGGTGTCTGCATCTTTTTCTTTGGTATATTTCCCCAGGACGCTGGCTATAGCATCGGCGCAGGAGAGGATAGCACGACCCTCTTCCCAGGCAACCGATGGACAGTGGATGCCACGAAGATGTTTGGCTACCGAGCCGGGGTCGATACCTGACCTTGCGGCCAAGGATATGAGACGGCTAGTAGCTTCAAGTTGAGCTGAGGCACAACCTCCGGCTTTTCCCAGGCTGGAAAAGACTTCACAGATTCCTTTATCATCGAAGTTTACAGTTACATATATATAACCGCAGCCGGTAGTCACTCGCTCGGTCACTCCCTTGGTAACTTTAGGTCGAGGCCTTGGTGTGAGCTTAGCTTCGGGTTTCACCTCCGCGTGATTAATGTTTAGAACCTGACTTTCGCGGCTTCTATCACGGTATATGGTTATCCCTTTCAATCCCAGTTTGTAGGCAAGCATATATACTTCAGCCACGTCTTCTATTGTGGCTTCGTGGGGGAGGTTAACTGTTTTGGAAACGGCGCTATCGGTAAACTTCTGGAAAGCTGCCTGCATCCTAACGTGCCACTCAGGGGTTATGTCATGGGCGGTGACGAAGACATCTTTTACCCATTCAGGGATATTCTCAACATCTTGCAGCTTTTTCCCTTCAGCCAGCTGTTGCATTAGTTCTATGGAATAGAAGGTCTCATTCCTGGCTATTTCTTCGAAGTAAGGATTGACTTCTATTAGTCGTTGTCCATCAAGGATA
>MGOH01000026.1:0-17611 GCA_001795315.1 Chloroflexi bacterium RBG_19FT_COMBO_48_23 | reverse complement strand
TGAGAGCAAAGAGGGGTTCGATGCCGCTGGAACAACCAGCAATTATGCTCAATGTCCCGGTAGGGGCAATGGTAGTCCGCGAGGCATTTCTAGGATTTAATCCGTTGTTTGTATCGTAAATACTGCCTTTGAAGGCAGGGAATAGACCTCTATCCTCTCCGAGTTTCACTGACTCTTTGGTTGCTTCTTCAGATATGAAGCGCATGATGTTTTCAGCCACCTCCAATGCTTTATCAGAGTTATAGGGGATGCGTAGCTTGAGTAGCATGTCAGCAAAGCCCATAACGCCAAGCCCTATTTTTCTGGTGGCTTTAGTCATTTTCTCAATCTGGGGTAGCGGGAACTTGTTGACATCTATGACATCATCGAGAAAACGGACACCCAGTTTGACAGTCTGGCGCAGCTTGACATAATCAACCTCGGGTTTGTCAGTCTCGTTTTTGACCATTTTTGACAGGTTAATTGAAGCCAGGTTGCAGGATTCAAATGGAAGCAAAGGTTGTTCACCGCATGGATTTGTGCTCTCTATTCTGCCAAGTTTTGGGGTAGGATTATTCTTGTTTATATTGTCGATGAAAACAATGCCAGGGTCACCGGTGTGCCAGGCTGTATCTGTGATTTTTCCAAAGACTTCTCTGGCGTTGAGTTTATCGACTACCTCCTTATTATGTGGATTTATTAAATTATATTCCTTGTCCTTTTCTACAGCTTCCATAAATTCGTTAGTCACGGCGACTGATAGGTTGAAATTGGTAAGTGCTTTAGGGTCTTCTTTGGCCATGATGAAGTCGAGAATATCAGGATGGTCGATGTTGAGGATAGCCATATTGGCACCTCGGCGCATACCGCCTTGCTTGATAACATCGGTAGCTGTGTCGAAAGCTCGCATGAAAGATACTGGGCCACTGGCAACGCCTCCGGTGGAACCAACCCTGTCCCTTTTGGGTCTGAGGCGAGAAAAGGAGAAGCCAGTGCCGCCGCCGCTTTTGTGGATTAGGGCGGTGTATTTTACAGCATCGAAAATGGATTCCATGGAATCGTCCACAGGTATAACAAAACAAGCTGATAGTTGTCCCAGGTCTCGTCCGGCGTTCATCAAGGTTGGTGAATTGGGGAGAAACTCGAGAGATGTCATGAGTCGATAGAACTTCTCTTCCCATCCGGCGGTATCTGCCTTTTGGTTGTAGGGAAGTTCAGCCGAAGCAATGTATTTTGCGACGCGTCGGAACATCTCCTCAGGTGTTTCAACGATCTGTCCCTGATTGTCTTTTTTCAGGTATCTTTTCTCCAGGACAGTAAGAGCGTTTTGATTTAGTTCTACTCCCGATTTGGTTTTGGTCCTCATTTTGGGTGGTTGTTTCTCTGTTGTTTTAGTCTTCTTGATCTCCGGTTCGACTTCTGTCTCGATTTTTGTCATTTGTGGCTCCACTATCTTGTTTTTCTCAGCTAGGATTTCTTTCACTGCCACTTCGATTTGGGAGTCAGAAGGAATCCCCGCCTCGTGTTTTGGGATCAGGTGTTCCATTCCTGGTAAGGCTTGCCTTGGCTCTAGCCTTTGAATTATTTGACCGGCGAGTTCCTCGAGCAATTTTCTGTCGGTTATACCCATAGACTCAGCGGCTGCAAATGTAGCTCTGGCGATATGGTTATGGTTATTGCCTCCGGATTGATTTTTACCTTGACGAGCAGTCATTTATTTCCGTCTCCTATGTCGTTGCCCCAAGACGGTTAGCTCTTCCTGGGATAAAAGTGACAGCTGGCCGGCCGGAGGTGTATTGGATTCTGTGTCTACCAGAGTATCTACTGCCTGTTTTAATGCGGCGATGTCAGTAAACTCTCGGTAGACACTGGCAAAACGAATATAGGCTATATGGTCCAGTTCTTGCAACCTTTCTATCACCATATCGCCAATAATGGGACTGGGAACTTCGGTTTTGCCAAGACGATAAAGCTCAGCCTCGATATTGTCCACAAGCTTATCGATAGTGCCTGTTGGCAGTGGACGTTTTTCACAGGCTTTGCGAATACCGGACAGCAGCTTATCCCTGTTGAATTCCTCGCGCCTGTCATCCTTTTTAATCACAAAAAGATTTCTGGATTGTAAGTGCTCGTAGGTTGTAAAACGAGTTCCACAATGAAGACATTGCCGCCGACGCCTAATCCCGTCACCTATACCCCTGGAGTCGATCACCTTAGATTCAACGTCACCGCAATAGGGACACTTCACCAAATACCCCCTACACAATGTGGTATGGGTTTATTTTACCCCAATATATAGATGGTGTCAACCAGGTTATAGGCATAAAATGTGTAATAAAATGTAAAAACAGAGCGGCAATTTGGGTTGCCGCTCTGTTGGGGAGGTTGGAGGGTTTGATGGAGGGTTAGCGGGTTGCTCTGGCCTGTGGTGAGGGTGCTGGTTGGGAATGAGATGATGTTGAACGACGGAGAAACGAGGGGACGTCAAGGCTATCCTCGGCAACGCCTCTTAATAGGCGTCGTAACTCAGCTTCAGTTGGTACTCCGGCTCCGTACTGAGCGGTAAAGCCGGTGGCGATGATAGTGATTTGAACTTCACTCTCCATCTGTGGATTAAAGACAACCCCAAAGATAATGTTTGCATCTGGGTCAACTGCTTGAGCAATGACCTCGGCAGCTTCGTTGCACTCGAAAAGGGTAAGATCGCTGCCGCCTGTGACATTGAACAATACTCCCTTGGAGCCGTTTATTGAGACATCAAGTAGCGGACTGGCTAAAGCGGCTCTAGCAGCTTCAACTGCTCTATTTTGGCCGGAGCCTCGTCCTACTGACATCCAGGCAGGACCCGCATTCTTCATTATTGACCTGATATCGGCGAAGTCAAGGTTGATTAACCCGGGAACGGTTACTACTTCGGCAATGGCCTGGACTGCTAGCCTTAGTACATCGTCAGCTAACCTGAATGCGTTATCTACGGTGGTTTTGGCGTCACAAAGTTCAAGGAGGCGGTCATTAGGAATGATAACTAATGTGTCTACTTTGTCACACAGTTGTAAGACGCCTTCCTCGGCTACTGTGTTTCGCCGGGTGCCTTCGAAACTGAATGGCTTGGTTACGATACCGATAGTTAAGGCACCACTCTGCCGAGATACATCGGCAACAACTGGGATGCCGCCAGTGCCAGTGCCACCGCCCATTCCTGCGGTGACAAAAATCATGTCGGCACCGGAAATCACCTCATTAATTGTTTGTCGGCTCTCTTCGGCTGCCCCAGCACCAATGGTGTGATCGCCGCCTGCCCCTAGCCCACGTGTCAGCTTCTCGCCTAATTGAACACGCACAGGAGCTTCAGACAACGCCAAAGCCTGGGCGTCGGTGTTCATGGTTATGAATTCCACTCCTTTGATTTCCTCGCGGACCATCCGTGTAATAGCGTTGGAACCGCCACCACCGATGCCTATAGCCTTGATACGGGCTGGTGCATTGGAAAATGTTGACTTTGCCATTTTTAATTGCCTCCTTTATATTTTCTGTCTATCGTTTAGACACCGAAGAATTTTTTCAATGTTGTCATGAAACCATTTAAGACACCGCTCTTCTTTTGCTGGGCTTCCCACGTTGGTCTACCGTGGTTTCTTGTGCCCCAGAGAAGAAGTCCAACTCCAGTAGAGTGGGCTGGGTCATGGAGGATGTCGGTAATGCCATATACCCCCATGGGCTCACCAATTCGTGTCTGAATACGAATTGTCTGTCGAGCCAGGGCTTCGAGCCCAGTCAAGTTGGAGCATCCTCCAGTGAGCACAAGTCCGGCTGGAGCTAATGAGGCGTAGTTTGAGTCGGGCATTTCAAGGAGAATAAGCCTCAGCAATTCTTCCATTCGGACTTTGACGATGTTGCATAGGTCACGATAAGAGACGCTATGCCCGTCTTCGACGCTCAGTGTAGAGTCTTGGTTTTTAGAGAGTACCTCAGGATAAACGTTCCCGTACTTCTTTTTCATAGCCTCGGCGATTTCAAACGGTAAACCAAGGCCAATTGAGAGGTCGCTGGTGAACTGATATCCGGCCACTGGAATAATTGAGGTGTGGTAGATACTGCCGTCTTTGAATACGGCTATATCGGTGGTGCCACCACCGATGTCAGCTAGGATTACTCCTATCTCTCTCTCTTCTGGCGTCAGTACTGCCTCGCCACTGGCTAGTGGCTCGAGAATGAGGTCTTGGATTTCAACTCCGACGCTTCGAATGCACTTGACCAGATTCTGGATTGAGGATATAGCAGCTGTTATGATATGGGTTTCCACATCTAGCCTGAAGCCGTGCATACCTACAGGATTCTTAATTCTTTCCTGACTGTCCAGAGCATAGTTGCGAGGTATGGCATGGAGTATTCTTCTGTCATCCGGAAGGTCAACCTGCTGGGCAGAAGATAGGACTCGCTTTAAGTCATCGTGTCGAACCAAACGGTCATTGCGGGGTATAGCCACTACCCCGTGACTATTGTGCGAGCTTATATGTCTGCCTGTGACACCCACATACGCAGACTCCACTTTTAGCCCGCTTGCTTGCTCAGCCCGCCTTATCGACTCTATAACTGATTCTCTGGCTTCTTCTACGTTGACTACCATACCTTTATGCATGCCATGCGATGGCACCAGTCCGACTCCTAAGACTTGTATATTGCCTCCGGAATCGAGTGAGCCAGTAATGGTGCATATTTTGGTTGTGCCGACATCGATAGCTGAAATGACCTTATTCATCGTAATTTGCCCTCCTTTGATTTTATTTGAGCTTAAACTCCCCCCATGAATAAAATGCTCTCTTTATTAAAGGCGCTCGGCTACTCTGAGCTTAGCGCTGCGACTGCGAGGATTGGATTTTATCTCAGTCAGAGATGGGGTTATGACTTTTTTTGATATTATTTTCAGACTGGGCGTATGTCCACACTGGCAGACCGGAATACCTGGTGGACAAAGACATTCTTTGCTTTCTCGCTGCATAAATTGTTTGACTATACGGTCTTCCAGCGAGTGGTAGCTGATGACTACCAGTCTACCTTGGTTCTTGAGGCAAACGATGGTTTGTTCCAGCGCTGCGGCTAGGTTTTCCAGCTCATGGTTAACAAGGATGCGCAGTGCCATAAAGGTCCTGGTGGCTGGGTGAATCTTGCCGCGGCGGCTGCCAATAGCTTTTTCTACTGCAGTTGCTAGCTGGCGCGTGCTGTTTATAGGGCGGCTTTTTATGATATGCCGGGCTATCCGTCTGCTATAACGTTCTTCTCCATAGTTTTTGATGATTTGACCCAGCTCATCTTCGGGGATGGTGTTTATGATATCGGCCGCAGTCAATTCCTGTGCTGGACTAAAGCGCATATCTAGCGGGCCATCATGCTGGAAACTAAAACCACGTTCAGAAACCTCAAGCTGTGTAGAGGAAAAGCCAAGGTCAAAAAGAATCCCGTGGACGGGCAAGAAGTTGCTTTCTCTGCAGATGGTCTCAAGGTTAGTAAAATTATCATTTATTATGGTGATTGATTCAGTATAGTCAGCTAACTTATTTTTAGCTGTTTCTATGGACTTGGGATCGGCGTCAATACCCAGAAGTTGTCCGCCTGGCAGAATATTTGCCAGAATCGCTGCAGCATGTCCGCCTGAGCCTAAAGTGCAGTCGACATAGCGTTTCCCTGGTTGAGCTTGTAACGCTTCCACGGCCTCGCTAAGCAGCACTGGTTTATGAATAGGCATAGTCATGGTCAGGCTCATCGCTGTTCCTCGAGGCTTTCTATGATTTGCCATAATTGCTCTTCAGCTTTTGTCTTTTCTGAGTCCCATAAGATTGGATTCCATATTTCGATACAGTTGTTAGCACCGACCACAATGGCAGTATCACCTATTTCGGCGGCACTATGTAACAAGGATGGCAGAGCTATCCTTCCCTGGCCATCGAGCGAAAGGCTGAAAGCTGTACCGAACATAGCCCGGTTCATCGTCCTAAATTTACTTGATGGTACAACCCGAGATGACAAAGTGTCCGCAATCTTGTGCCATTCTTCCGCCGGGTAAACGACGATGCATTTTTCTAGACCTTTGGTCAATACTAATTCACCCCTAAGCTCCTGTCTGAACTTAGGGGGCAAAGGCAATCTACCTTTATTATCAACTTTATATTCGTATTCGCCGAGGAACATATTCGCCTCGAATTGGCTGTTTAGACCAGTACAGCCTCACATTCTAGCTGCTTTTCCAGTATCCTTATTTCATTCCAATCTAATCTGGCTAGTTCTTCTATGAATTCTTGTGTCTGTGGGTCATTGACTAGCGAGTAAGTAATTAGGCCATTATCATCTTGCTGTTCTTGCAATATGCCTTTTTCAATTAAAGACTTGATTGCTTCCCTCAAGTTAATCCTGGCGGTGTCTAGGGCATTAGCAATTGTGTAGAGGCTTAACTTTGTTCGGGGATGTCGTGCCCAAAAACGGATTAACTGAAGTTCGAGGTTTGTACGGCTGTTCTCCTTCAGAAAACTGAACAGCCTGCTATTTGCCATTCTATATTGGATGCAATCAATTACCATGATAGTTTCTCCTTTTTACCACTTTCTACCACTGCTTACCATTATAGAACACATATCACCCGTCTTGTCAATACCTTTCCCACCAAATCTCCCACTATTTTTGTAAATTTTTTTAGCCCATCAAGTTCACTTAACTTATGTTACCCAATAAATTGTGGCGTTAGTTCGGCCAACCTCAACATGTTGTGTTGTCGTGAAGTGGTGTACTTGCTGCAGGTATGGTACTAAAGTATTAGTTAATTTTTGCCGTTTTGAGCTTGGGTTGTGGTGTGGTAAAATAGGCAGATGTTAGCTGGCATACTTGTCATCAGTGATAAAGGGTGGCGTGGTGAGCGACTCGATGATAGTGGGCGAGTTGCTCAAGAGGTTATCAGCCAGATTGGCATTGAAATTGCCAAATATGAAATTGTGCCTGATGAGGCGGAGGTTATTTCGGGTAAACTTATAGAGTGGTCTGATGAAGTCGGGCTTGACCTTATTTTAACTAGTGGTGGAACCGGATTATCTCCAAGGGATGTAACGCCAGAGGCCACTCTAGCAGTGATCGATAAATCTATTCCTGGTTTGACTGAGTCTATGAGAATGGATACGATGAAAATAAAGCCTGAGGCGATACTTAGTCGATCTGTCGCAGGCACTCGGGGTAAGTGTTTGATTGTTAATCTTCCTGGTAATCCTAAGGCAGTTAGGGAATGCCTTAAGGTCATACTGCCTGTTTTACCCCATGCTTTGGAGGTTCTTGGTGGCAGAGTATCTGAGTGTGGTAATCGTGGGGCCGGTTAAATGCGGATTGATATCTTGACTTTGTTTCCTCAGGTGTTCGATGGCTTATTGAGTTGCAGTATTATCGGGAGGGCCAGAGAGCGTGGCCTGATTGATATCAGGCTTCATGATATCCGTGATTATACTCATGATAAACATCATGTCGTGGATGATTATCCCTACGGTGGTGGAGCTGGAATGGTGCTCAAGCCAGAGCCTATCTTTGAAGCGGTTGAGGCGGTTAAGATGGAACTCGGATTGTCATCGGTGCCGACTATTTCGCTAACTCCTCAAGGTCGACTTTTCAATCAAGAGATTGCTCGGGAGTTAGCAGCTTATCAGCATTTTATTCTTATCTGCGGCCACTATGAGGGTGTTGATGAGAGAGTGGCGGAACATTTAGCCAGTGATGAAATTAGCATAGGAGACTATGTGCTTAGCGGCGGTGAAGTAGCAGCTATGGCGGTGATGGATTCTGTAATTAGATTGTTGCCTGGAGTGCTGGGCTCCGAGGTGTCTTTAGAGGAGGATTCGCATATTGGAGGATTGTTGGAATATCCGCAATACACTCGTCCGCCGGTGTATCGCGGCTTGGCAACACCGTCCGTTTTACTCTCGGGTGATCATGGCGATATTGCTCGATGGCGACGTCAGCAAAGCCTGCTGCGGACTGCAAAACGGCGCCCGGACCTCATAGAAAAGGTTGTACTTTCCCCCGAAGATAAAAGCTTACTCAGCGAGATTTTTGAAATCAAGTCGTAGAAGGGATGTAATTAGAAATGAATGTCAACTCGATCAGCCAAATTAAGGTGAATCCTAACATGCCTCAAATTAGCCCCGGCGATACAGTAAAGGTCAGTTTTAAAGTTAAGGAAGCTAATAGGGAGCGTGTTCAGACATTGAATGGCTTGGTGGTTAAGGTTAGAAGGAATGCCAGCGGTGGCAACTTTACGGTCAGGCGAGTCACCTATGGTATTGGTGTTGAACACACTTTCCCTTTTGTCTCTCCCTTTTTGGAGAAGGTTGAGGTAGTACGGCATGGCAAGGTTCGACGGGCTAAACTTTATTTTATACGTCGACTCAGCGCTCGAGAGGCACGTCTCAAGGAAAGACGGGAGAAGATGGCGGAACAAGCTGCAGTTATCGTGGGTGAAGAGGATGAAATAGAAGAAGCTGTGTCTGAAGAAGTTGTGGCTGAAGAGGGTGAAGTAGAAGAGGCTGTGGCTGAAAAGGGCGAAGTAGGAGAAGCTGTGCCTGAAGAGGTTGCGGTTGAGGAAACCGCGGTTGAAGAAGTCAAAGAAACTGAATGAACTATGCGGAAGTGGCGGTCAATTCACCTATTGCTCAACGCCGTAGCTTTTGCTATTCAATACCACCCGAGCTAAAGGTTGAGGTTGGGCAAGCCGTCTGGGTGCCTTTTGGTTCTAAAACCTTTCAAGGCATTGTCGTAAAGATAAGCGACTATCCCTCTTTTGAGCCCACAAAAGAAATTGGTGATTTTATCACGCCCTCTTCTTTGCTGTCTTCGGTTCAAGTTGATGTTGCCTTGTGGATAGGGAAGCATTATCTCTCACCGCTTTTTGAGGCTGTAGCCTTGATGTTACCTCCCGGGTTTCAACGACGGCTAGTCACCTTCTTACAGCTTTCATCAGATCCTGGCGATTTGTCACAACTTAGTTCTGACCAGAGACGGGTTATAGATCTTCTTCAAGATAAGGATAAAGTTAGCTTAAGAGAATTGGAGCGAAAATTTGGGAAGAAGAAAGCAGAATCGATTATACAACAGCTCTTGCGATGCCGGCTGGTGGTGAAAAGCCAACAGCTAGAAGAAGCAAAAGTAAAGCCCAAACTGGTTACTCATTTAAAGATACAGATTGAGTCAGGTGAGGCTGAAGCGGAAGTTGTTAGACTGAAAGCGGCCGGTGCTTATAAACAAGCAGCAGTTCTCGAATTTCTGCTCCAGCAAAGTCAACCTGTAACTTTAGCTGAACTTAGAAACTCTGTTGCTTGTCAGAAAGGTGTCATTGAGTCTCTGAAGAATCGCGGTTTGGTTTCTGTGGTTGAGGTTAAGGTCAGGCGTGACCCGTTAGCTCATCTTAGCATTGTTCCGACATCGCCGCCAAAACTAACTCCATCCCAGGAGGTAGCATGGCAAAAGATTCAGAGCTACATAGCTCAGCGGCACCTGAATAGATCGTCGGTTTTCCTGCTTCATGGTGTCACAGGTAGTGGCAAGACTGAGATTTACCTTCGAGCTCTGACTGAGATTGTGTCTCAGGGCAAACGAGGCATATGTCTTGTTCCAGAAATTGCTCTTACTCCACAGACGATAGAGCGTTTTGAATCCCGGTTCCAAGGTCGAGTAGCTGTGATTCACAGTGGGTTGTCTTTGGGTGAGCAGTTTGACGAGTGGCATCGGATAAAAGAAGGTGGATGTGACGTAGTCATTGGTCCGAGGAGTGCACTTTTTGCACCACAGCCAGATTTGGGATTGATTGTTATCGATGAAGAGCATGAGTGGACCTATAAGCAATCCGACAAATCACCTCGGTACCATACTAGGGATGTGGCCATTAAATTAGCTGAACTCGGTGGCGCCACGGTTATACTGGGTAGTGCTACACCTGATGTGGAAACTTTCTATAGGGCGCAACAGGGTGATTATCGGCTTATTGAGCTCAAAGAACGCATCACACCCTATGGTCCATCCCCATTACCTGAGGTTGAGGTTGTGGATTTAAAGGAAGAACTTAAAGCTGGAAACCGGAGACTTTTTAGTCGTTCTCTTACTGCAGCAATGAATGGGGCTCTAGCTCATCGCGAGCAGGTAATTTTGTTTCTCAATCGGCGTGGCACAGCCACTTTTATTCAATGTCGGGATTGTGGTTTTGTTTTCCGCTGCTCACGTTGTATGGCACCTCTCACCTATCATTCGGCAAAAGAGCAGTTGGTCTGTCATTATTGTCGTTATTCAGGTGCTTTGCCTGTGGAATGTCCGAAGTGTCTTGGTCATAGTATTAGGTTCTTGGGCATTGGCACCCAGAGGGTGGAAGAAGAAGTCAAGCATCTTTTTCCGCAAGCTCGTACTCTGCGTTGGGATAGAGATGTGACTGCTGGTCGACGAGCCCATGAGGAAATTTTGACTAAGGTTCGTGCCCATGAGGTCGACATACTTATCGGTACTCAAATGGTGGCAAAGGGGCTGGACTTGCCTCAGGTGACATTGGCTGGTGTGATAAACGCGGACACAGGTTTAAATTTACCTGATTTTAGGGCTGGAGAGCGTACTTTCCAATTGTTGTGTCAGGTAGCCGGTAGAGCAGGGCGGGGCTTCACGCCGGGAAGAGTAATCATCCAGACTTATAGTCCAGAGCACTATGCTGTTCGAGCAGCGTCGCGGCATGATTATCTAGCTTTTTATGCTCAGGAGATAGATTATCGTCGTAAGTTTGGTTACCCACCATTTAGCCGGTTAGCCAGCCTCATTTTTAGTCATAATAACGAACTCGCCTGTTTCAATGAGGTGGAGAGAATGGGTCGCTTGCTTGCTGTCGAAAAAGATAAGAGAGGCGTACCTGGCTTACGGTTGATTGGACCTTTGCCAGCTTTCGTGCCTCGAGTCAGAGGGCGTTATCGGTGGCAACTGGTGCTTTGTGGAACTGACCCGAATGATTTCTTGGAAGACATAATGTTTCCTCAGGGGTGGGTTTTGGACATTGATCCAGTAGGTGTGGTTTAATATGTGGCAAAATGGCTGTTCGTAATGTTGTTGTTTTGACAGACCCTGTACTTAGACAGAAAGCTAAAAAGGTAACCAGAATTGATAAGTCTATTCAGCGGCTTATCGATGATATGATAGAGACTATGAGGGCAGTTGCTGGAGTTGGTTTGGCGGCACCTCAGGTAGGCGTGCCGCTCAGAGTAGCTGTGATTGAGATACCAGGTGATGAAGTTATTGTTTTAATTAATCCCGAGGTAGTTAAAAGAGAAGGTGAACGTATAATAGGGGAGGCTTGTTTGAGTGTTCCTGGGTATCAAGGGGAAATCAAGCGTTCAGTTTGGGTCAAAATTAAAGCACAGGATAGATTGGGACGGAAAATCCGTCTTAAAGGAGAGGGCCTCATGGCTCAAGCTTTAGAACATGAAATAGACCATCTTAATGGTTTATTATATATAGACCGTTTGGATGGGCCGGATAAGTTGCGGAAGTCGGTGCCTGAGTCAGGTCAGGATGAACTTTAGTTTGGATTTCGTTGGGCTATCCCTGCCATTCCATCTCGATGACAAATCTTCCGGTCAATCCTTCTAATTCCACATTATAGAAGCCAGGCGCAGTTTTGGCGATTTTGAATGCTAATTTCCGGCTTTCGCCTGGGCCGAGATCTATATCTTCGGTGCTTTCGACAGCACCCTTTAGCCTAAGCGCTGCACTGTAATTACCGGGTAGTTCTCCGTTGTTGGTTACAATGGCACTGATGATAATATTTTCTCCTTGTTTAGCACGCTCTGGCGATATAACCAAATTGCTCACGGAGAAATTCGCTGGAACCAGCGGTATAACGATAAATACGCCGCTCAAGCCATCTATCTCTGTGTAGTATTCACCTCCAATATCCTTAATTAGCGTGAAAGTAGTGGCTTGGCTTGCCCCGGGGGACAACATTAGGTCGATTATATTTTCTACCATACCGTTGATTCGCAATACAACGCTATATGTACCTGCTTCTGAGCCATTGTTGGATGCTATGGCACTTATGGTTACTGGATCTCCGGCTTTTACTTGGTTTGGTGTGATGGTCAGGTTGCTCATTGAGAAGATAGGCCTTCTGGCATATTGTGGGTATTGGGTGGTCATTGGCGCTGGTGCTGGAAATTGCCCGGGAGCAGGAAACGTGCCTGGTGTTTGGAACTGTTCTTGCATTGGAAATGGTGCTCCGGCTTGCGCAGATGGTTGTCCTTGTCTACCTTGAGTTACCGTTCCAGGTTGTTTCTTGCGGGACGGCATGAGGGCAATTATTATTACTAGCAGAATCAGTACGCCTATTATGGCACCAATAGTCCACCATACCCATGGTGCGAACATATCCAAGAAGGATGTTGCTTTTACAGTTAAGAGGTCGCTTGCGTTACCCAGTTCTACAAAGTAATCGCCGGGTGTGTCAGCAGTGATTGTGAATGTTACTGTGTCGCTCTCACCTGCACCCAGGGTTAAATCTTGGCTGTCTTCGACTTCACCGTTTAGCTTCAGCTCCAACTGGTAAGTTTCCTCTGTGGCTTTGGTGTTTGTTACATTAGCACTTATGGTAACGGTTTCTCCCACTGCGACAGAATTAGGGCTGATGCTCAGGTCTGTCACCTCTAAATCATCCTGTGCACTGACTGAAACGGTAGCAGCCAAGACAAGAAGTAATGTCAGGGTTACTGGCAGTAGCCAAGTCAGCTTTCTCATACCTGCCTCCTATATTCCTTCATGGTTCGGATGCCTAATACTGTACGCCAAAACGGACTATAAATCAATAGGCTAGGCAGAGAAAGCTGGTTTTGAGGTTATGAGATTAGCTGTGGTTTGAAGGTAAAGTAAAGGCAAAGGTATTGCTGTTGTTATCTTCGTTTTCTATCCATATTCTACCGCCGTGTAGCTCTACCAGGTGTTTACACAGAGCCAGACCAAAGCCTGTTTCAGGAATTTGTGTGTCTTTATCACCTGTGAGCCGGCAATAAGGCTGGAAGACTTCATGTTGCTCTAAATGTGTTATACATATGCTGCTATAATGGATTTTGATGACCATGTATCCAGCTTGTTTATTTGTAGATACGGATATGTTACCGCCTGTCGGAGTGGACTTGCTTGCGTTAGACAGGAGATTGTGCAACACCTGCTCTATCCTCAGCGAGTCGGCGATGATTTTTTTGGTGTTCGGCGCCAAGTTTAGAGTTAAGGATTGCTCCCGGCTGACAATAATCGGCGATAGCCTATCAACGGCTCTGTGAATAATGATATCTATATCAGTTAGTTCCAGTTCTAAGTGGAAGCCGTCAACTTGTAATTTAACCAGTTCTAAGAGTTCTGATGTTCTAGCTTCAAGGTAGTGATGCGAAGCCATGATGTCGCCGATGAGTTTGGTCTCAAGATCGTTGTGAGAGGTAGCTAACTTTTTAGCCAAAAGACTAACTGAGGAATTAATTGAGGTTAGCTGGCTCTTAAAATCATAAGTCAGAAAGGCGATAAGCTCTAACGTTTGCTTGGCGCTATTTGGTAATTGTATAGTAGCCTGATTTTTTATAGACATGGTTAAACATTAACAGGTGATGTTTAAGGTTGTCAATACTCCTAACGGATGGTTTTGTATCTGGTTTTGTGCTATTGGGACTAAAATCTCATCCAGAGTACGACTATTGGGACATGGCTGTTCAGGACTAAATTCTCACCATTTCTATAAGTGGGGCTCAGGTGGTTTTTGCAGTTACTTGTCATGTTTTACCCAGAGCCTATCGCCATCGGTTATGAACTCGATGGTTCCGTGAGTTGATGTCAGGTAGACCCCGTCACTTCCAAGTCGCTCGGTCAACCTGTTCACTACTTGGCTGTTTGGTAAGCCGAATCTATTGTTGGTACCTACTGAGATAGCTGCTACTTCGGGATTAACTGAGGCTAGGAATTCTGGAGAAGTTGAAGTCAAGCTGCCATGGTGGGCAACTTTCAATACCGTGCTCTTGAGGTCGGCTCGTTGCGAAATCAGGTACCACTCAGTCTCGCTGCCAATATCAGCAGTGAATAAGAAGCTCACCTTGTTCCATTTCAGGAGCAGTACAACACCATTGCTATCAATGTCATCCGAAGTGCCTTGTAATAAGGGCGATGTAGGGTGTAGTACTTCCAACCTTATGCCGCTTCCGAGGTCGATCTCTTGCCCTGCATGAACTATTTCATGCCCGATTTCGTTGCCGTTAACCAACTTGAGCCAGTGCCGATAAGTGACTGAGTCATAGGCTATCCCTGGGTCCATGACCTGTGGCACTTTATACTTCTGGAGTATTTCTATAAGGCCGGTGACATGGTCGGCTTGGGGCTGGGTTAGAATTACCAAGTCGATAGTCTTATCCCAGAAAGGTAGCTTTTTGCCTAGCTCCAGTCCTATTGCTTGCGGGCTTGGTCCGCCATCTATGAGAATGTCTTGGCGATTTGGCGTTTGGATAAGGATTGCATCTCCTTGTCCCACATTGAGTATGCTTACATGTAGCTTGTCATCAGGCATATTTATAACGGTGACCCAAACCAGGATGGTGGAGATTAGAAGTGACAAGACGGTCCATTTCTTGGGAAGTTTGAATGTGAGTTTGGAGGTCATGCTTACCGGAGGACTTATTTTGGAAGCTGTCAGGTGGAAAAAGTCAACTAATTGCTTTCGCTTATTGATGGCTATCATTATCGCAGCCAGTAGAGCATAATAAATCCATATTTGCCAGATGTATATACCTTCTAGCTTAATTGATGAGAATGGCAGAGCATCGAAAGCTTTTATTACTATGATTAAATAGCTGAGGAAAAGCCAGGCAATCCAGCCTAGAACTTGGGCTAAGAAAGGTGCCAAAAGTCCTGTCACGGCGACCATGGCTGAAGTGATGATAATGCCTGGCAAGGCTAGCAGAGCGAAGAAAGTAGCCGGCAGGCCAACGAAGGAGACAACATCAAAATAATAGGCGATCACCGGCCAGGTAGCTAAGATTGCAGCTAAAGTAATTGCAAAGCAATCAGCGGCAAAATTACATAAGGATGCTGCAATCCCCTCTTTTCCTATACTTGAAGCTACTCCCTTCCTGGCCCAAGTTTGTAGATGGGGCGAAAAGAAAATGAGTCCTGATATAGCCAGGAAGCTTAGCTGGAAGCTTGCATCCCATAAAACTTGAGGCTCGATTTCAATCATTACCGCTGCGGCAAAGGCAAGCGCGGTTGATGCGCTACGCTGTCTGCCCAGGTATTCGGCTAGAAGGAACATACTTCCCATGACAGCACCGCGAACTACAGGAGGGCGCATGCCGGTCATTAAAGCATATAGCCAGATAGCCAGAAAAGCTAGCCAGATGTAGATAGAATAACGCCTGCCGAAAAACCAGATTGCAGCGCTGAGGACTATGCCTATGATAATGCTGAGATGGATGCCAGATATGGCTAGCAGGTGGGCAGTTCCACTCCTTGAGAAAGCGTCCTGTAGAGAATAGGGAATATTGCCTCTTAAGCCGAGTAAAATGCCTTGAGCTAGTGAGGCTTGTGGTTCGGGTAAGGCGAGAGACAGACTTTGGGACAGGCGATTCCTCAGTGAATAGATCCAGGCCAAAGGCTTAAAACCTTTACCAGTGTCGAGCATTTCTATTTTAGGGTAGTTTATAACCGAATAAATTCCCTGCCGCGCTAGATAGCCTTTGTAGTCGAAATCATCGAATTGCGGTGGCGTTTCCAGCTTGCCGGTTACTTTCAATATGTCCCCGTAGTGATATTCGTAATATTTGGATACACGCACCAGCGCCTTTCCTGATATCTCTTTTTTTGTATCATCTGTTTGTAGTTCTCTGGCTGATAGCTGTATTACGGAAGTTGTGTTTCTAATCTCAGGTTCAGTGTATACAATCCCCTCAATTTCGACCGTTCCCTTGTCATTATAGAATTGAAGTTGCAGTTCATTGACTGAAGGCAGGCTTGATTGGAAGCGGATGCATCCCCCAAGCAGAGCGAAAAGGCAGAACCCTGCCAGAAACAAATACTTTTTATACTGTGATAGGAAAGGGATGAGACACAGGGGAATAAGCCCAACGAAAACAATGCCCCAGGGCAGGGCAATTTTAGAGCCCAAATAGATACCTGTCACCCAGGCGGCGCTGAGGTAGATAAGTGTCATGTGACTTCAGTTCTCTAGCGTTACTAAATCTCTTATTGTATCCAGGGTGGTGCTGCCTATTCCTCCGATATTCAGTAAGTCCTCAATTCTGCGGAACTGTCCATTTTGGTTGCGGTAGTCGATAATAGCTTGAGCTCTGTCTGGTCCGATTCCGGGCAGGGCATCCAGCAGCCACGCCTCAGCCAGGTTCAGGTTTACCTTTTGTGGTTGAGGGGCTTCATTGGCCTCTGATACATAAATTTTGATTTTGCTTGTGTCTGCGTCTGGTGTAAGTCCGGCAGACTGAATAAGAGCTTCTATAGTGTCATCTTCTCTAAGTGAATAAAAACCTGGGTTAACCACGGCGCCGCCGATGTAAATGTCACATTTATACTGAATTGGTGCAGTCTGCGATAGACAAATTTCAATGGGCTTATGGCTGCTTTGCTTGACTGCCAGCACTATTCCACCAGCAATCAGGCTGACCATTAGAAAGGCGATAATTAATAACCAGTATTTGTCCAGATGATTTGGCATAGCGAACTCCTGTCCTTACCTTATTAATATAATAGTGGTAAAATTCTAGCACATATGGCGGAAACTAAAACTAAAACTATAACTGTCAATCGCAAAGCTTATCACGACTATCATATTCTGGAAAGCATGGAAGCTGGCATTGTCTTGACCGGCACTGAGATAAAGTCGATTCGGTCAGGCCGGGTGAATATTCGTGATGCTTATGCCAAGCCTGAAGCTGGTGAGTTGTGGTTGGTTAATGCACATATAGCCTCCTATCAAGCGGCTAGCCAGTTTAACCATGAGCCGAATCGACCGCGTAAGCTTCTGTTGCATCGTCGTCAGATTGATGAGCTGTCAGGCATGGTGACTCAGAAAGGTTTGACTTTGGTGCCTTTGAAGTTATATATTAAAAGAGGAGTTGCTAAGTTAGAGTTGGGTGTGGCTAAAGGCAAGAAGCTTCATGATAAACGTGAAGCGATGGCCCGCCGGGAGACGGAGAGGGAAATAGGGCGTGCCTTGAGGAGGAGGGGTTAAAGCACATTAAAAACTTAGTTTTGGGGGCGTGAGGCTTCGACAGCGGAAGGCCTACAGAATTGCAAGTCGAGGTGCCATCTACCTCGTAAAAAAGGTGGCAAAAGACAACTGCCGAAGCAGTTCCAATTGCAGCCTAACTAAGGCTGTACATCCAACCTGACCTCACCCTGATGGGTTGGGATTGGGTGACGAAAAGTCGGGGTGCTCCAACCTTGACGTCGATGGAGGTTGGCTAAGAATTATCGACTGGCTTAGCTATTACTCGGTCAGCTGAGGTTAGTTAAGTGAGATAAAAGAGCTGGCTAAGCTTGTAGCAGATTCTGGCAACCTTCTTCTGGACGGGGAGTTCAACCCTCCCCCGCCTCCACCAGA
>MGOH01000025.1 GCA_001795315.1 Chloroflexi bacterium RBG_19FT_COMBO_48_23 | reverse complement strand
GGGTCTGTATCCAGGACAGCATCTATTTGAGCAAGCACCTGGGCATCGCTGAAGTGCTGCATGGTTATGGCATCGAAGCGGCACTCAGCGGCACAGGTGCCACAACCGGCGCAGGCGGCAGCTATCAAATGTGCCCCGGACTTAGCCTTGACATCTACCTTAATCGCCCCGTAGGGGCAGACACGGGCACAGACACCGCACGAGTTGCACTTGTCAAGGTCAACTATCGCTTTGATAGCCTCACCTTTGATGACACCAGCATTCAGGAGGATGGAACTCCGGGCGGCGGCGGCTCCAGCCTGGGTGACGCTGTCCTTTATGTCTTTAGGCGCTTCGACGCAGCCGGCGAAGAATATGCCCGGCGTCGGTGCATCTACCGGCTTGAGCTTGGGATGAGCTTCCATTAAAAAGCCATCGCTGGTCTGCGAGAGGTTAAGGACACCGACGAGCCGCTTCAGGTCAGCCTTTGGCTCAAGTCCTACCGAGAGTACCACCATATCCAGTTCATATTCCTCCACACGTGCCGTTGTAGTATTCTCCACCTTGACCAGGAGATTCCCGGTCGTCGGGTCTTCCCTGATTTCTCCAGGGATGCCTCGAATATAGCGTACGCCAACCTCTCTGGAGCGGCGAACTAAATCCTCAAATCCCTTACCGAAGGCGCGAATATCCATGTAGAAGACGACAATCTCAGCGTCCGGGTCATGCTCTTTAATCAGCAGGCTATCCTTAACTGTGTTCATACAGCACACGTTGGAGCAGTAGGGATAGCCACGGTTCTCTGTCCGCGAGCCTACGCACTGTATAAAGCCAATGCGCTTGGGTGTTTTTTGGTCAGAGGGACGTACCAGGTGGCCTTCCGTAGGTCCGCCACCACATATCAGCCTTTCGAATTCCATGCTGGTGATGACGTTCTCAAAACGCGTATAGCCGTACTCATCAAGCTGAGTGGGGTCATAAACACCCATGCCGGTGGCTACGATTATGGTACCAACTTCAAGCTCCACTATCTTGTCCTGCATGTGCAAATCTATGCACTCCTTTTCGCAAGCATCTACGCATTTGACACAGGCGACAGGTTTATTCCCCAGGCAGTGCTCCATGTCGATAAGGAAGGCTGAGGGCACCGCTTGAGGGAAGTCGATATAGGCTGCCTTTCGCGACGAGAAACCCTGCTGGAATTCATCGGGCAATACCACAGGACAAGCCTCAGCGCACTTGCCACAGACGTTGCACAAGGTTTCATCCACATAGCGGGCTTTCTTACGGACGCGGACTTTGAAGTTACCCACGTAGCCAGATACATCTTCCACGCTACTGTAGGCAAGCAGCTTGATTCTGGGGTGGCGACCCACATCCATCATTTTGGGCCCGAGCACACATATAGAACAGTCCATCGTGGGGAACGTTTTGTCAAGCTGAGCCATGATGCCACCGATTGATGGCTTCTCTTCCACCAGATACACCTGATGCCCGGCATCGGCAAGGTCCAACGCCGCCTGAATCCCAGCTACACCACCACCGATAACCAGGGCAGCATCAGTCACAGGTATTTCCATCTCCTGCTGCGGCTGGAGAAGTCGAGCCCGGGCTACCGCCATCTTAACAATATCTGCAGCTTTCTTAGTAGCCGACTCGCGGTCATAGAGGTGAACCCAACTACAATGTTCCCTGATGTTAGCCATTTCCAGCAAATAAGGGTTAAGCCCAACCTCAGTGACGCACTTACGGAAGGTGGGCTCGTGAAGCCGTGGGGTGCAAGAAGCTATGACTACGCGGTTCAGTCTGTGTTCATTGATGTGCCTTTTGATTTCTACCTGACCGGGGTCAGCGCAGGTATACCGATTTCTCACCGCAACTACCACGCCAGGAAGCTCTTCTGCCGACCGCCGTACCTCTTCAGTATCTACAGACCCGGCAATGTTGAGCCCGCAATCGCAAACAAAGACACCTATCCTGAGTTCATCTTCAGCCAATTAGCTTACCTCCTGGTCGAGTGACAGGGCTACCAAGCTGGTCAGGTCCTGTATGTCGATGTTAGGCATTCTCCCGTTCCGACTACGCTGGGCACACTTCAGATGAATCTGGCACTTGGGGCAGGAAGTCACCAGTATCCCGGCTCCAGTTGCCTCTGCCTGGGTAAGGCGCTCATCCTGTATCTGCCGGTTTGCAGCCCCACAGTGTACCCAGGAACTCGCCCCGCAACACAGTGCCTTTTCCCGACTCTGCTCCATTTCCACCAATTTCAGACCATCTATCGCGCTCAGTAGCTGTCGAGGTGAATCAAAAATCCTCAAGCCTCTTCCCAGAGTGCAGGGGTCCTGATAGGTAGCCTTTTCCTTGAGTTTTCCGAGATGCAGCTCGCCGCTCTGTATCAACGGGGCTATAGCATCTGTCCAATATACCACTTCTGCAACTGTGCTGCCCAGCACTTTGGGATAATCAACCTTCAATGAATAGTAACATTCCGGGCAGGTGGTGATGATTTTTTTAACGCCAAGGCGGTTAAATTCATCCATATTTGCCTTTGCTAGAGCTATAAAGCCTTCTTTATCTCCCTGGAGCAACAGGTCACGCCCGCAGCAACGCTCGTTAACCAGAAGATTAAAGGGTATTTGAGCTCGGTTTAGCAACCTCAATGCTCCCTTCACCCCTTCCAATGTATTCACTCCCAGGTCTCTGAACATGACGTCGAAATAGGGTGCGCAGCCTACGAAAAATATGGAGTCGTATTGCGCAGACAGCTTAATATCCGGGGGTAGCCAGCCCAGTCGCTCCTGATGCACGTCTCCACCGGTCATCAGATGCATCATGGACTGCAATGCCCCGCCATGGCTGCATTGCGCCTCAGTTCCTTTGCTAAGTGCCTCAGTTCTCAAAATACGAATAAACTCGGGGAATTCCACGCGGTAGTTGCACCGCTCCAGGCACATATAGCAATTTAGGCAAGACCAGATTGTTTTATCCTGAAAATTCATGCCCTTTTGTTCTGTGTTCCTCTGTACTATAAGCCGTGGGTTAAACTCCGGGTTGTACTTCGCAACCGGACAGACCACCGTACATTTGCCACAATCAAGGCAGAGATGTATTCGGGTATCCTTTATTTCCTGTTTACCATCAAACATTACGTTTTTACATCCTATTATGAAGCCTGCTCTATCTCATCAATGAAATCCGTCACCTGTTTCACAAAGCCTTCTCCATCACACCGCGGCAGACGGGTAAGCTTGAGCCTGTCGGTTCCCAAGCCCAACAGTCCCAGCACTCCACGTGTCTTCTCATATTCTGCGACATTGAACCTGTCATCCTTCTCGTAATAGCAATTATCTGGCTCGCATCCCAGGAGCATCACTCCACCCGCACCCAACTCGAAAGCCTTGAGTATCAATCCTGAATGCACCCGTGAGAGGCAGCTCACCCTAATCACCTTGACCGACGGCGGATAGTTAAGACGGCTTTGCGCCGCTGCTTCAATACAGCTAAGCCCATCCCAATTGCAGGCAAACACCACAATGTCAGCAGCAGTTGGGCTCATGCCGTCACACCAACCTTGTTAGATTTCTCCAGCATGGCTTCCAGCGTACAAACTATGTTTGAATCGCTTTGAACACGCTGAGTTATAGCACCTGTAGGACAGGAGGCGAGGCAAGCTCCGCAACCCAGGCACAGCATTGGGTCAACATAAGCATAAGCGGTGCCCAAGTCACTAACTTTCATCTCTATATAAGGACACACTGCAGCGCAATCACCACAGCCACGGCACAGATGCCTATCGATATTAACCGCAGTAATCCGCGGCCTAATCGTGCCCCGGCTCAAATAGCTTGAGACCCTGGCTGCCATCGCCTGTCCCATAATAACCTGTTTATCAGGAGACTCCGATGCATCTGACGACACAATAAATATACCGGTGGTGTCTCCGATAGCGAATTCTTGTAAAGTGAACCCTAAAATTGCCCGATTATCTGGGTGAGTATTCCACGAGAGAATGCGACCAACGAGACTTGACTTGAAAGCGGCATCAGCTTGAGCAAGAATTTCGCCCAAGGCTCCAGAATCCACTATTACAGCACCGGCTTTGACGTTAGCCGTTCCCGAAGATGACTCAAGGACAGCTTCATAGTTGCCGGGTATACCATCAAACCTTAATGCCCGAGGCCATGACATAACAGATGCGCCCAGTTTCCCAAGCTCCTTTAATAGATTAGCTTCTTTTTCGAGGTATTCAGTTGGTTGCTTTCCCTTTTTCTTCTTTAATTCTGACCTGTGGATTATAGTTACCGGATAAGCCTGAGATGCCAGGTTCATTGCCGTTGCCAAGCCGGAAAGGCCGGTGCTTATCACCAGGGCGCCTTCGGCAATTGGGTGCCCATGCAGTATTGCCGGCGAAGTGCCTTGAGCCCGAACGACACCTGCACTGACTATCTCTATAGCCTTACGAGTAGCCTCCGCTGGATTGTCATTATGCACCCAGGCGCAATGCTCGCGAATGTTAACAAACTCCACCGTTGTACTCTGACCTGCACCCAGATACTGACTCAAATATTCTTTACACCTTACTCGCTGCTCCGTACAACTGAAGCAGACCTGCTCCAGATTGCAACACCGGCAAGCAGCTATGACCAGCCTGCTTAATTTCTCTTCCGTGACCAAAGCTTTAATCTCTCGTGCTCCATATTCAGTGCACACCTGGGATAACTCATGGACATGAGAAACGCCCGAAAGACGTCCTATTTCATTGGCCATCTGAGAAAGGTCGATTACCGAGCTGATGCTACCGCCACAACGGCACAGCACTACACCGGTGCGCTCATCGCCAAAACCTACCGGCCCCGTTACCTCTGGCTCAAGATTCAAGCGGTCATCCTGATTCGTCTTAGCATCTGCGCCAGTTAAGGCAACTTTCTTTGGCAGCTTTAACCACTGCGCTACATCCAGTGCAGTTGCCGAAGCACGGCTAAGTTCATCCAACAAATCGTCTTCGCCTTCTACAACAAAGATACCCTGATCAGAAACCTTAAGAGCCCTACTTTGAGAAGACCTGGGTCGGGATAGTCCGGCCGCGCCACTGCGAGAAATAAAATCAACAACAGCCCCGGCTTCTATTTCCACCGACTTGATATTATCTTTATGGGAAACGGCACTTACCTGGCATATCCGCTCACATTCCAGACAGCCACTACACAAGGCACAACTAAGGCAACGCTCAGTCTCGGCCTTAGCCGCATCTACAGGTAGCCCTATCTTAGTCTCCTCAAAGGTCCCCATCCTGGCAGCATGAGGAAGAATCGGCATTTCAGCTCGTTTGTGAGGCGAGACATATCTTGTCTCAATATCGACTTCAGCCAGCTTCTGCATTTCCAAAGTACGGCCCTTCCTTAAGTCGCGTCCGCTGATGTATCTGTCTATTGACTCCGCGGCTCTGAGGCCGGCAGCCATAGCTTCAACAACAGTGTTAGGACCGGTGACACAATCGCCACCAGCAAAGATATCAGGTATGTTTGCCTGAAGTGTTAGTGGATCCACATCTATAGTCGCGTCGTCATTGACCTTGATGCCCCTTAATCTAAGTAGCGTTGTACTTGGTCGCTGGCCTATAGCCACAACCACGTGGTCAGCATCTATGGTAAACTCAGAGTCTTCAATAGGCACAGGCTGGCGTCTGCCAGTAGCATCGACCTCACCCAGTTCCATCCGCTGGCAGCGTATCCCGGTAACTTTAGTCCCGTCGCCGATGATTTCAACAGGGGCAGTAAGGTACTCAATCAACACACCTTCTTCAATTGCCTCCTCTATATGCTCTTTTATAGCGGTCATTTCTTCCGCCGTACGCCGGTAAAGTATTCGCACAGTGCCATTACTGCGTCTTTTCACTGCCCTCGCTGAATCCACAGCACTGTTGCCGCCACCAATGACCACCACGTTGGAACCGACAGTAGTGCCTACCTTCAAATTAAGCGCAAAAAGCATTGAGATTACATCGACAACACCTTCAAGGTCTTCACCAGGTATACTCAATTCATTATTCAAGCCGGCGCCTATAGCCAGGTAAAAAGCCTTATAACCTTGTTCCCTGAGATCGGCAAGCGTTATGTCCCGGCCTAAGATTACACCTGTTTTTACATCCACGCCCATAGCCATAATGGCCTCCACTTCCCTCTCACGCACCTCACGGGGGAGACGGAATCGAGGGATACCTGTAGCCAGCATGCCGCCGACCACCGCATGGGACTCAAATATAGTGGGAGTATACCCACGCCGGACCAGTCCCCAGGCTGCTGCCAGCCCAGACGGCCCACTGCCGACAATGGCTATTTTTTCCTCTCTGGATTTGACCTTGTTTCTGCCGCTGTAATTAATACTGCCAGAAGCATTATCCGCAGCATAGCGGTGCAGAGCCCGAATAAACACAGGGCTATCAACTTTAGACCGCTGGCAATTATCTTCACATGGGTGACTGCACACCCGGCCGAGTATCCCGGCTAACGGTGCAGCTTCATTAATGAGATTTAGAGCTTCGTCCGCCTTACCTTTAGACAGAAGGCAAATGAAACCGGGTATATTGATACCAAGAGGACAGGCTGCCCGGCAAGGGGCAGTATCATTCTTATCTATGGAGTAGGCTGCAGGTACCGACCGAATACCTATCAATGGGGCATGAATAGCACCACACGTGATTACATGACTGTCACAGGAAAAGGGTATTTTCACCGGACACGCTTCCTGACACATGCCGCAGCTCGTGCACAGCTTCTCATCTACATAACGGGGGAGTCTCTTTACTTTTACAACAAATTCTTTAGATTCTCCGGCTACAGCTTCCACACAAGAGTTAGTGTAAAGTTTAACCCCGGGATGAGTTGCTGCCTTGAGTAACAACGGCCAGATGCGAAGGTATTCGTTAGCGGCACTGACCGAGGAATCGCTACCATCATTACCATTCAGGCTCAATGACTTGGTAGAGATAATGAGGCTAACCTCAGCACCCATTTCGGCCAAAGTCAGGGCACACTGAGCTGCTCCAACGTTGTTACCGATTACTGCAACACTGCTCACCATCTATAACTATGCTCTACTTCGCTTTTGCTTGCTTCAGTCCATATTCATATCCCAGCGTGAAAGCCTTGATGTTGAATTCCCCTGTGCCTTCGGGTACAGTCGCCAGGATAGATTTTTTGAGCGCCTGAGGAGCAACCAGATCACTGACTGCTGCCAGGAATCCAAGCATGATGATATTAGCTACCACCACTCGACCCATCTCGCGAGCAAGATTAGTAGCCGGTATAGATAAGAACTTAAGTTTCTTCGATGCTTTGGGTTTGACCAGGCCAGGGTCTATAATGACCAACGTTTCCGGACTGAGATTTGGCGTGTACTTGTTGTAGGCCTCTTGTGACATGATAACCAGTACCTGTGGACTTATGACATAGGGATAGCCTACAGATTCATCCGAAACAACAATTTCAGCGGAGCAGGAGCCACCTCTTGCTTCCGGCCCATAGCTTTGAGTAAAGGTGGCAAATTTCCCTTTCTCATATAAGGAAACCGCCTGGCCCAGAATCTGACCAGCTAGCACTATTCCCTGTCCGCCAGCACCACTTAATCTTACTTCTGTTGTCCGGCTCAAGTTCTCTTCTCCAAAGAATTTTTTCCCGAATCAGCCGCCCATAACACCGGCTATCTCTTTTTCGGCTTAGTTACTCTACTAAGCATCTGTTGGTAGCTATCCCATAAAGTAGTCCGTTCTATATCAACAAATTTGCCTACCACAATGGGGCCATTTAGAGATAGCTCGGCGTCTTTCGGGTCAGCTCCATCCCGGATGACGCTCCTTTCCTGATAGCTGCGCATTTCATCCAGGCCTCGCGGTAATCTATTCTGGCGCCCGTAAACGGCAGGACAGGGGCTGAGCACCTCTATGAAGCTGAAGCCGGGCTTGACCAATGCTTCAGCGATTGACCTTTCCAGTTCTCGTAAATGCAACACCGTCCATCTGGCAACATAGGTAGCACCGCAGGCAGTCACTAAGTAAGGCAGGTTAAAAGGGTACTCGAAGTTGCCGTATGGTGAAGTAGCACTTCGGGCATCAAGTGGTGTCGTCGGTCCCATCTGCCCACCTGTCATTCCATAATTAAAGTTGTTAATACAAATGACAGTCATGTCTATATTACGTCGGGCAGAATGAATAAGATGGTTACCCCCAATGGCCACGATATCTCCATCTCCCGAAAAGACAACTACATTCAATTTCGGGTTTGCCAGCTTGAGGCCGGTAGCGAAGGGGAGTGCCCGGCCGTGTGTGGTATGGAAAGAATCCAGCTTAATATAGCCGGCCACTCGACCTGAACAGCCGATTCCTGAGACCACAGCTACTTTGTCTGGCTCGAGCCCCGCGCGGTCAATAGCCCTGACAAAACATCCGGTCGCTGGTCCGATACCGCAGCCAGCACACCAGATATGCGGTATTCTGTCTACCCTTAGGTAGCAGTCTATAGGATTCGCCTCTACAGTCAGCATCTTTGTCATCTGGCTTCCTCTCGTATAGCCTCTAGAATTGTCTCGGGGAGATGCACCCCACCACCCATGTGAGGTAACAGCCTGGCCTTAGCTTTCCCTGCGGCACACCGCTCTACCTCCCGCACTATCTGTCCATAGTTTATCTCCGGGACTATAAAGGCTTTCACTTTAGGTGCTAGCTTCCTAATACGGTCTTCATCAAAAGGCCATACTGTTATCAGCCGCAATAGACCAGCCTTTATCCCCTCACCCCGCGCCTTCTGCACCGCATACCGGGCAACGCGGGCCGATATCCCATAGCTGACCACGACGACCTCAGCGTCATCAACATCTATTTCCTCATATTTTATTATGTCTCTGGCATTTAGCCGTATCTTGTCCACAAGACGTCGCACCAATTTATCCTGCGCCTCGGCGGTCATTACCGGATAGCCCCTTTCGTCATGTGTCAGGCCGGTAACATGGAAGCGATATCCTTCACCGGCTATGGCCATCGGAGGCACCAGTCCCTCTCTGGAATCATAGGGAAGATATTCCTCTGGAGCTACCTTAGGACGAGGCCGACTGACCAGCTCTTTTTGGTTTATCCGTCGTATAACGACCTTCTCACTCATATGGCCCACCGCCTCATCAGCCATGAGCAGCACAGGTACCCGGTATTGCTCCGACAAATTAAACGCCGTAATGGTCAGGTCAAACATCTCCTGTGGCGAGTCAGGAACGAGAGCGATGATTTCATAGTGCCCGTGGGCGCCCCATCTGGCCTGCATCATGTCTCCCTGTGCGACAAGAGTGGGCAATCCTGTGGATGGGCCCGCCCGCTGGACATTGACCACAACACAGGGTGTTTCCAGCATCACACCCAAGCCCAGATTCTCCATCATCAAGCTGAATCCTGGTCCGGAGGTAGCAGTCATCGCCTTTGCTCCTGCCCATGATGCTCCGAGTATTGCGTTCATGGAAGCTATCTCGTCTTCCATTTGAATAAAAACACCGCCCAGTTGAGGCATCCGCTCGCTCATCCTCTCAGCCACTTCGGTTGCCGGTGTGATGGGATAGCCGGCAAAGAAACGGCAGCCAGCGCTTATAGCCCCCTCGGCACAGGCCGTATCACCGTTCATAAAAAATTCGCCGCAGAGTACATCCTCTTTAGACATATGTTTCCTAGACTTCTTTCAATTCTTTATCTTCCGTATTCAGGTAAATTCCAAACTCGGGACATATCGCCTCACATAGACCACAGCCCAGGCACTTACCCTCGTCGACCACCTTGACCATTTCATAACCTTTATGACCGAGCTCACCTGTCATCTTCAACACCCCGCGAGGGCAAAACTCAGCACAATAGCCACAGCCCTTGCACCTGTCTACGTCAATGTGCAACTCGACTGGCTTAGGGACATTGTCCGCCATATCGAAAGGCTTTCTCCATAACCTCATATAGTCACCATTTCCAACTGTTATTTGAGGTGGTCTCTAGTCCTCTATAAAAGAAATAACAGCCAGCGCCGCTGGCCATAACCACATTAAGAAAAAAGTATAGCAAATTCGTATTTACTTAACAAATTGTTGAGATTCAACGATATTAAGGCTAAAATTCAGACAATGCATAAGCTTTTGCTGTTAGCTCTGGTATTACTTGCGCTTATGACAAGCTGCGCTCGAGAGTTAGAGCCCGCTTTTATACCAGCGCCGACGGCAGATTTTGCTGCCAGTCCAGAGGAGGGGATAGCTCCTTTGGCGGTTAGCTTCACCGATTTATCTACGGGTAACATTAGTCGCTGGCACTGGGATTTCGGCGATGGTCAGTTCAGCAGTCTATCAGGGCCCAGCCATGCTTATACTACAGCCGGGGACTATACCGTTTCGCTGACAATAATGGGGCCAGGTGGAAGTGACATAGAGATAAAAGTCGAATACATAAAAGTTCGCAGTGGAGTTATAGGCTGGGAAGAAGCAGGCAGTTATATCGGCCAGCATAAAGTGGTCGAGGGAATAGTCGTTGGAAGTCACTATGCGGCCGACATTAAAAGCCAGCCGACTTTCCTTGATTTCCATGAACCTTATCAGGGCTACTTCAAATGTATAGTCTGGGGTCGCGATCGGCAGAAGTTCATAGAAGCGTTCCCACCCGACCCCGAAACCCACTTCTTAAGTAAGCGTGTTCAGGTCAACGGCTTGATTGAGGAATATCCCAAAGGTTCAGGTGTACCGGAGATAGTTCTCAGAGACCCATCTCAAATCACGGTTATCGTAGAGTAATTGACTCCATAAGCAGACCTCTTAGAAAGCAGCAACTCTATCAGTCGGTTACTCCCTCCAAAATCGCGCCACTTGTGCCGTGAGACTACAGTCAGCCTATAGCGAAATGCAATCCATAAGGACTAAAGTCATAGCCATCTACCTAAATGATTTATTGATGTTATATAGCGCTCTAACGTATACTATTTGTACGAACAACGTGTAATAACGGCGGTTTTACTAAGACGGATGACAACTTAATATGAAGAGCAAAGCTGTCAAATATTTAATCTCATTTACAGTTCTTCTATTCTTAGCACTTAACCTAGTTGTGTGTGCTAAACCAAATCCGAGTCCATCGCTAACACCACCTAAACCTCCACCAACACAGCCACCGGCTGCCACTGAAAATCAGACGCCAGATGAAGCGCCGCCGGTCAATGAAGCTGGCAATGAAGAAAAATGGTACACAATTGGAAATTTCAGCAGTAAAGGAAATTACTCAATACCTACATTTCGCATATATGGCACAGAATTGCGCCTTACCTGGACAATAGATACTGAATATCCCGAAAGCGCTGCACTGGATCTAATCATCTATTTCAGTCCGTCTGGCTCGATTTGGAAAACC
>MGOH01000024.1:2098-6411 GCA_001795315.1 Chloroflexi bacterium RBG_19FT_COMBO_48_23 | reverse complement strand
AGCAAACGGGTGGGCACGGACAGTATGGTCATGTCCTTTTGAAACTAGAGCCTTTACCCAGAGGCACTGGATTTGAGTTTACAGAAAAAGTGGTTGGTGGAGCAGTGCCTAGAAACTATATCGCAGCGGTGGAAAAAGGAGTCAACGAAGCCAGGCTTGAGGGAGTTCTGTCCGGATGTCCTGTAGTTGATGTCAGGGTAACGCTTTTTGATGGCAGCTCTCACGCCGTAGACTCGTCGGATATGGCTTTTAAGATAGCCGCTGCACAGGCTTTAAAAAAAGGACTGACTGAGGGACAACCTGTCTTGCTCGAGCCAATAGTGAACATGACAATCACCGTGCCGGATAATTTTACCGGTGACATAATAGGTGACCTTAATACCAAGCGGGGCCGTGTGCTAGGTATGAATCCAGGAAATGGAATCAATATTATTCAAGCACAGGCACCGCTGGCAGAGGTCCAGCGTTATGCTATTGACCTCAGGTCAATGACTCAAGCTCGCGGCATCTTCACAGTCGAATTCAGCCACTATGAAGAGGTGCCAGGGCAGGTCGCTCAAAAAATTATAGCCCAGAAAGCTAATCCGTAAAAAAGCTTAGGCCCACTAGCCAGCCAGAAGTTCCTTGACTTTCTCAGTAAAGGCAGGCAGAATCTGCTTCCAATCGCCTACCACACCGAAGCGAGCTTCCTTGTATATATTAGCCTCAGGGTCTTTGTTTATGGCTACTATGTTTTTGGCGCTGGAACATCCAGCTAAATGCTGACTGGCTCCGGAAAGACCTACCGCGATGTAGAGTTCTGGCGTGACGATTTTGCCTGTAAGTCCTATCTGCATTGTATCCGGTACCCACTTGTTATCGCAAGGTGGTCTTGAAGCGCCTACTGCGCCCTTCAGCACCTTGGCCAGCTCCTCTAATTGCTTAAAGCCGTCAGGGCCACCAATTCCTCTTCCCCCGGCCACGATTGCCTGAGCGTCTTCGAGTTTTACTCCAACGACCTCTTCTTTTACGGTTTCGAGCACCTTTGTCCGTATCTTTGCCGGGTCTAGCTCAACTTTGATTGGAGTAACCTCTCCCTTTCTTGATTCGTCAGGTGCCAGTGGGGACATTGCTTTTTGCCTGACTGTGGCCATCTGGGGAAAAGTCTCCGAAGTGAAGGTAGCCCGCGCGTTGCCGCCGTAAACAGACCGGGTTTGATGGAGCAGCTTTGTCCCGGGGTCGATACTGAGCTCCATGCAGTCCATGGATAAGCTGGTGCCCAGTCTAAATGCCAGTCTGGGAGCCAAATCACGTCCCACGGATGTTTGCCCGAAAAGTATAATTCTTGGCGAAAGGTCCTTTGCTGCTTTTTCCATTACAGCGACGTACGAATCTGTTTGATATTCTTTAAGCAACGGGTCCTCGGCAGTATATACTTTGTCGGCCCCGTAAGCTACAGCTTGTTTAGGGGCATCGCCTAGCTTGTCGCCGACTAATATACATAACAGGTCCTCTTTCAGTTCATCGGCTAGACGCCGACCGCAACCCAGAAGCTCAGTTGCAATCGAGCTTATTTTGCCATCAATCAGTTCGCCATAGACCATAATTCCTTTATTTTCAGCCATTATAACCTCCTGTGATTACTTCTTAGTTCTAGATTACCTTTGCTTCTCTAAGTTTCACAGCCAGTTTAGTGCCGGCTTCTGCTGGGGTATCAGCCTCTAAGATTTCGCACTTACCTTCTTTAACTGGCTGGAAGAGCTTGAGAAGCTTGGCCCGTCGGCCGGCAGTACCTACCTGTGAGGACTCGAGCCCGATATCGGCCGGTTTCCAGACGGTGGGCTGTTTTTTGGATGCTGCCATAATGCCTTTGAGTGTGGCATAACGGGCTTCACCGAGCTCGTTGCTGACCGTAATCAGGGCAGGGAGTGTTACCTCAATGACCTGGTAACCGTCTGCGATAACTCGTTCCACCTTAGCTTTGCCGTCAGTAGCTTCTACTTTTTTAGCTACGGTAACGCTGGGAATTCCAAGTATTTCCGCAATACCCGTGCCAACCTGTCCAGCATCCCAGTCGGCTGCCTGGCGACCACAGAAGATGAGGTCATATTCTCCTATCTTTTTGATTGCCGTGGCAAGCGCATTAGCGATGGACCAGCTATCTCCGCCCTCGAAAGCTTCATCTTCGAGGAGGATGAGCTCGTCAGCTCCCATGGAAAGAGGTTTCTTAACCACATCACGGAGCAGGTTATTGCCTAGGCTTAAGACTGTGATTTTGCCGCCTTGCTGGTCTTTTATTCGGAGTGCCGCTTCCACAGCCTGTTCATCGAAGGGGCTAACAACAGGTGGTACTCCAGGTGGTGGAATTACCTTGTTAGTAGATGGGTCGATTTTGAAACTGGCTGGTGGTGCCTCCGGATCTAGTACTTGCTTACAGCAGACTATCATGTTTAGGGGCATCGTTTTTCCTCCTTAAGAGAATTTTTGGCTGTTCGGCTGAACCAACCAAATACTTTAGGACAAATCCCGCTTTTTGTCAAATTGGGCGCCCTTAAAAGTTAATTTTGACTACCCTCTTGACTCCATTCAAGTCTGAGGTGAATCTAAAATTTGCCCTGCCGAGACAACTACGGATTAGATTATCTAGCTCCTTCTCTTGATTTTGTCCTATTTCCAAAAGAAGGCAACCCTTATTGTTGATTCTTTCTTTGGTTTGTTCTAAAAGCTGACGAATATAATCCAAGCCACTTTTGCCACCGTCTATTGCCATTCTTGGCTCGAATTTGGTTATCTCCGGGCTTAAAGTCGCCAGCTCTGAGCTTTTGATGTAAGGCAAGTTGGCAACTAGCAGGTCAACGTGCTCAGGTAGTGGCTCCAGCAGGTTACCTTGAAGCAATGTAATTCGGTCTGTGACCTTGTGATGCTCGCAGTTTAACCTGGCAACTTCGAGAGCTAAGAGAGATACATCCGTGGCATAGATTTTGCTGTTGGGTAGATTTAGAGCCAGGCTAACGGCAATAGCTCCACATCCAGTTCCAATGTCGGCGATTAATAGTGGTCTTGCAAGATAGGTGCTGCTGGTGAATTCGAGCGCCATGTCTACAAGAAGTTCAGTTTCTGGACGGGGAATGAGGACACGAGAGTCAACGTAAAAATCAATGCCATAGAATTCCCTGTGTTTTACAATATAGGCTGCGGGTTCGCGGCAAATGCGGCGCTCGACCAGCTCTTGCAAATTGCCTTCTTGTTCCTGGTTTAAGACGCGTTCGGGCTGCGTGTATATTTGTACTGGTGATAGCTTTGTTATATGGGCTAGCAGCATTCTGGCTTCAATATGGCTATCATCTATGCCATTCGAGCTCAAGATATGGGCAGATTGCTGAAGTGCCTGCGCTAAGGTCATACCCGGCTTCCTTCTAATAGCTTCACTTGTTCATCGGCGGCTAGAGCTTCGATGAGCTCGTCGATTTCGCCATTGAGGATGCGTGGCAAATTGTGGAGATTGATATTGATGCGATGGTCGGTGAGGCGGTCTTGAGGGAAGTTGTAGGTGCGAATTTTTTCAGAACGCTCACCGCTGCCTATTTGAGAACGGCGTTCCTCAGTTAGCTCTTCGAATTTTTTGCTTTGTTCTTTGTCTAATAGGCGGGCTCGGAGCACTGCCATGGCCTTCAATCTATTTCTTAACTGGGAGCGTTCATCCTGGCAAATTGCTACTATACCTGTAGGCAAATGAGTAATGCGGACTGCGGTGGTTAACTTGTTCACGTTTTGTCCGCCGGCTCCACCACTGCGGAAAAGATCAATCCTGATGTCATCAGGTTTGATAGATACCTCTATTTCTTCAGCTTCGGGGAGAACTGCCACAGTGGCTGTTGAGGTATGAATTCGCCCTGAGGACTCTGTGGTCGGCACTCGTTGTACTCGATGGACACCGCGCTCATATTTCAACCGACTGAAAGCGCCCTTGCCTTTAATCTCAAAGATTATTTCCTTAAAGCCACTGAGTTCAGTCTGGTTGCTATCAATGATGTCCACTTGCCAGTTTTTGCTTTGGGCATAGCGACTGTACATGCGGAAGAGGTCAGCGGCGAAAAGGGAAGCCTCTTCACCGCCTGTACCAGCTCTGATTTCCACGATAACATCTTTATTTTGGTTAACATCTTTGGGTAATAGGGATAGCTTCAATTCGTGAAGAATGTCGTCCTGTCTTTTTTTTAAGCTAGCTATTTCCTCTTTCGCCATGGGTATCATGTCGGGCTCGATCCCGTTATCAAGCATGGCTTGGGTTTCCTGCATGGCTTTGGAAACCGCTTTATATTTGCGATATTTGG
>MGOH01000024.1:1676-1943 GCA_001795315.1 Chloroflexi bacterium RBG_19FT_COMBO_48_23 | reverse complement strand
GGCTTCCCTTGTATATGTTGGTTTTTGTTTCGTTGTTTAGTATTATAAGATGGTTTTCCTTTGCCCTTTTTGAGTTCCTTAACTAATGCCTTATTACTTGCTATTAGTTCCTTTATAGTCTTATTATCTATAGTGTCATCTTTTACGCCAAATAAAAGATAGTAATATATACCAAACCCCGCAAACAATAGTAAAATTGAAGCTAAAACTAGCCACCCTGCCCACTCTGCTTTAACCCAATCTATCATCGAGGTAGTCCTCCACCAA
>MGOH01000024.1:0-1608 GCA_001795315.1 Chloroflexi bacterium RBG_19FT_COMBO_48_23 | reverse complement strand
ATTGGAAGATAGCTCTGGTTGAGCTATCAGTTGAGTTAGTTCCTCATAGCGCTTTTCGATTGATTCGAGTCTATTGAACATGGCTTATTTCCAATGGAAATTATATCATAGCTTTGATAAAGACGCTCGGATTCAGAAACGAGGTGAATCGTGAGATTAGATCTTTGGTAGTTTCGATACCGCTTTCACGTATGCCTTCACGATATCAGATCGCCTTAGCACACCGATGAGACGGGAGGGGTCTTTTCTATCAACTACTGGTAGCCGCCCTACTTCTTTGGCTCCTAATTTTTGAACTACATCATGTAGGGACTCATCGGGGTAGGCTGTAATCAGGCTTGTGGTGGCTATATCGGCCACCGTCAATTCGCGACTTTTGCTGCCCATCTTAGATTCCACGTCAGCTAACGTGATCATTCCCTTGAGGCGATTGTTTTTGTCAATTACCGGGAAGCCATGGTGCTTGCTCTTGGCGAACTTGTCTGCTATTTCGGCAAAGGTCATTTCTGCGGGGACTGTAGGGAAGTCTTTCGTCATTACTTCCCGGACGGTTACATTTTCAAGTAAATCTATTTCTTCTCGCGAGCGGACAGAAATACCCCGGCGGCTTAGCTTGATGGTGTATATACTTTCAGGGCTAAGCCTGTAAGCTATCAGCGTACTGACGACAACCGCCAGCATTAGGGGTAATATAATGGCATAATCCCTGGTCATCTCGAAGAGAATGATGATAGCTGTGATTGGTGCTCGAGCTGCAGCGGAGAAAACTGCTGCCATGCCTACCAGAGCGTAAGCTCCTGAGGGAGCAGCAATGTTCGGTAGAAGGCGATTTACTATGTCGCCAAAAAAGCCACCAAACATCGCGCCCATAAATAGGCTTGGGGCGAAAATACCTCCACTGCCGCCGCTGCCCAGAGTGATGGATGTGGCTAGTATTTTGAGCAATAGTAATGTCATGAGAGTGATCAGCCCGATTTGCCCCAGGAGGGCTTGCTCTACGCCATCGTAGCCTACACCAAACAGGAAGGGGTTATAAAGCCCGATAAGTCCGATACCAATGCCGCCCAGTGCTGGTTTTACATAAGAGGGTATTTTGATAGCATCGAAGATATCCTCGGTCTTATATAATGCACGTATGAATAGTACGCCTATTAGGGCGCATGCCGCGCCGAGCACGAAGTAGAGCGGTATCTCCCAGTAACTATTGAGAGTGTAAGCAGGTATGCTGAATGATTGGAGGTTGCCCAGAAAAGCATGCGCGACAACGCTGGCAATAACTGAAGTGATGACCACGAAACCGAAATGGCGGGTTAGCATTCTGCCCAATATAACTTCGTGTGCAAAAAACACTCCCGCTATGGGTGCGTTGAAAGTAGCGGAGATACCGCCGGCTGCACCACAGGCAACAAGGGTTTTTATCCATTCCTGGGAAAGGTATAGACGCTGTCCTAAAACTGACCCGATGGTCGAGCCGATTTGTACTATTGGCCCCTCTCTCCCTACTGAGCCACCACTGCCAATACAGATCGATGAAGCCAATATCTTTATTGCAGCTACCCGGGCTCGAATACGTCCGCCTTTGATAGATACTGCCTCCATGACCTCGGG
>MGOH01000023.1:13862-15533 GCA_001795315.1 Chloroflexi bacterium RBG_19FT_COMBO_48_23 | reverse complement strand
TATGTCCTCAGGCGAGCCTACGCCCATGAGATAACGGGGCTTCTCCGGAGGTAATGAAGGCACTGTCTTGTCAACAATTGACCAGGTCATCTCTTTAGGTTCGCCTATACTCAAGCCACCGATGGCGTAACCGGGGAAATCCAGAGAGGTGATGGCGGCTGCCGACTGATGCCTCAGCTCAGGGAAAATGCCTCCCTGGACTATACCAAAGAGAAGCTGGTCAGGATTTTGATGGTGTTTCCGACACCTCTCCGCCCAACGGGAGGTCCTGTCTACAGCTTCTCGTACCTTTGCCATACTGGCGCCAATGGCAGGGCATTCGTCCAGCGTCATGATGATGTCTGCGTCCAGTTTCTGTTGAAGTTCAATAACCGCCTCCGGAGTCAGGTTATGCTCGCTGCCGTCGATATGTGAGCGGAATGTGACACCGTTATTGGTGACCTTACACAGCCGGGCTAAACTGAAGACCTGGTAGCCGCCGCTGTCGGTTAAAATCGGCCCATCCCATGCCATATACCGGTGCAGCCCTCCCAGCTTTGCGATGGTATCTATGCCCGGACGCAGATAAAGGTGATAAGTATTGCTCAGGATTATGTTTATACCTATATTTTTGAGCTCTTCGGGTGTTAAGGTTTTGACCGTGCCCTGGCTGGCTACGGGTAGAAAAGCCGGTGTTGGCACTACGCCATGATTGGTAACAAGCTCTCCCAGGCGTGCCTGCGTATCCCGACAGGTCTTTACTGCTTTAAAATGTCTTTCTATTCCACGAACTCCTCTATTTTTGGGGAGGTAATCGACAGAAGCCTGGAAGCTACCTTCTTGCGTTTGCCCGGCAGTAATCTATAAATTTGCGAACGGCTTTTGCCGCCTCATCTATCGACAAATAGGTTGGAATCCCGGCTTCGGCAAATTTTGCTCTCTGTTCAGACAGTATCTTCCAGCGTTGATACGATGGCAGATGGCTGGCGGCGGCTTCACTGTGCACCACGGCAATCATCGATTTCAATTGTTTATTGTGCAGATTGATATATGCTTCGGTTTGACGTGCAGCAAGAGCGGTCCATATCTCCGTCAGAAAAGGATTATCATCGCTGAACTCAGCGATAAGAAAATCGAAGTGCGGACTACCGGCCATTAATCTGGGCAGCTCTCTGATTATCTCGGCGAAACCAACGGACACCGCGCCCATTATGGAGATGTCGATAGGGTTTCCTATCCAATCCCATATTTCAGGTGCCTTTTTCTTCAATTCCTCTCTGATTGCATGGGGCATCGGCGGCACTATAAGTCCAGCCTCTTCACAAATGTCCGCCGACATTACCGATAGCCCACCGCCGGCGCTGGCTATTCCAACTCTGTATCCCATAATGGGAGGTAGAAAAGAGAAGGCGACCAGCAGGTCAACGAGCTCGCGTAAGTCCTTAACCTGTATAACTCCAGCCTTTTTGAAGACTGTGTCCCAAACGGTGGTAGAACCGGCAATGGCAGCGGTATGTGAGGCAACGGCTTTAGAACCGGCTTTTCCTCGCCCACCTTTTATAGCTATTACAGGCTTTACACGCGCGGCATCGCTTAAAGCTTTTAGAAATTTCCTGCCGTCTTTGACACCTTCGAAATAAGCAGCGATTATATCAGTCTCGTCATCCTGAGCCAGATAATTTAAGAAATCGC
>MGOH01000023.1:0-13780 GCA_001795315.1 Chloroflexi bacterium RBG_19FT_COMBO_48_23 | reverse complement strand
AGTAGACGAACCGCCGCTTTGAAACACGGCGCCGATCTTTCCAGCTTCCTTGGGCAAATTATAGCCGTTGGCCAGTCCGCTGCGTGGATAGTAAATCCCCATGCAATTCGGACCGATGAGACGGATATTGAGCTTTCTGGCTGCCTGGAGCATCCTGTCTTCAAGCTCTATGGCTTCCTTTCGACCCGTCTCACTGAGGCGGGCGGTAACAAGGTGAACGATTTTTACTCCTTTGGCGGGACATTCGGCAAGAAAATCCAAAACCATAGATGCCGGAAGACAGCAGATAACGTAATCAACCTGTCCTGGAATGCTGCTCAAGCTCGGGTAAGCCTTAAGACCTAAAATGGATTTTTTGTTGGGGTTCACTGGATAAATATGCCCGTTATAACCGTAATCCAGGAGATGCCGCAGGAACTGGTGGCCGAAAGATAACGGGTCTTCAGAGGCTCCGGCTACGGCAACAGCTTCAGGATGAAAGGCAATTTCCAGTGTGTCTATAAGACCAGCATCTATATTCATGTTAACCAGATATCCAAGCCCATAGTCAGGAAAATTATGCCCAGATAGGGAAAGGCTGATAGCTTGTAGACTCGCCAGGCAGCCACCGATGTCATAGAGAATAGCAGGCGGCCATTGGCGAAAATCATTAAAATGCCAAGTATGTTGGCCACAATCAGATAAAGCAGGTGAAAATCGGCGGCTACATACAGGATGATGGAGACAAAATAGAGAAGTATTGATAAGCCAAAAAGTATTTTTACCACGTCTTTGACCTGCCAGCTCAGAGGGAAATAGTGTAAATCAGCGCCTAAATAATCTTCACGGTTGGCAATCATCACAGTCCAGACATGGATGGGAGTCCAGATGGCGACCAGTCCGCATAGAAGAAGAATCGTGGTGTTAAATGCCGGGCTTATGGCAAACCAGCCGATAAGCACCGGACTGCAGCCGGCAACAATACCGAGAAAAGTGCATGAGATTGTCTTGCGCCATACCGACGAAGCTATGACGCCGATTAGGCCGAACAGGAAGCAAAGTGGGTGCAATATCCAGGCTAAGGCTAACCCGACAACTATAAGCCCGATGATAAGTGGTAGAGTTTTCTGTGGAGGGTCGATTCTCTTCGAGGGCAAGGCTCGATTGTAAGTTCTCATCATGCAGGCGTCAACCTCACGGTCGAGATAGTTGGTAAGCCCGTTGGAACCGGCACTGCCCAAAATAAGGGCAATTAAGAGGAGAACTAAGACCCTGGCTGGTGGATAGCCACCGGCGGCAATAATCGCTGAGAAAATGCCGATAAAAGCGAGCAGGCTGGTTTCTACAGGTTTCAGGACGGTTATATAGTCCAGAAATGACCACTGTTTGCTCAGAGCTATTTTCAAGGCTTTATAACCCCTTTAAGAACATTTAGTACTTCTTTTTTCGGCACATCACTGTGTATCACTGCCTTGCCGATGTCTTCTAGCAATACCCAGCGGATTGATTTCCCTCGCACTTTCTTATCCAGTTCCATGGCAGCGAGCACATCAGTCAAAGGTACTCCGGAGCAATGTGTGGGCAAACCGAATTTTTGCAAGATAGATTCCTGGCGTTCGACGGCATGCGGCGACAATAGCCCCAACCGATGGCTGAGCCTGGCTGCCGCCATCATTCCAATTGCCACTGCTTCCCCATGTAGAAAGCGGTCATATTTGCCAGCGGCTTCGAGCCCGTGGGCTACGGTATGCCCGTAGTTCAGGAGGGTGCGTTTTCCAGTTTCCCTCTCGTCTTCAGAGACAACCTGGCATTTGATAGCAGCGCTTCGGGCAATCACTTTAGAAGTAATATCCGGCTTTAACTTAATCAGGTTCTTAACATTGTTTTCAAGAAGTTCCAGTAAATCGGCATCTAAAATCAGGCCGTGCTTGATAACTTCAGCCCATCCTGAAGTAAGTTCGCGTTGAGGCAAAGTGGTCAGGGTCTGAACATCAGCCAGGACAAGGCGCGGTTGATAAAAAGCACCCATCAGATTTTTCCCCTGAGGATGGTCAACGGCTACCTTGCCACCGATGCTGGCATCTGTCATAGCTATCAAGCTGGTGGGCACCTGCAGCCAGGGCAAGCCTCTTAAGAAGGTGGCAGCTACAAATCCAGCCAGGTCACCAACCATGCCACCGCCTAAAGCAACGACCACATCATTTCTCTCTACCCGGCGCTCGATGAGGAAGTCATAAATCTTGACAGCCTGGGTGATATTCTTCGAGGCTTCACCGGGCGGTACTGCAAAGCAGTTGACGGCAAAGCCGGCTTTTTCCAGCGTTTTCTTAACCCGTGCACCATAAATGGAAAAAACGGTTTTATCGCTGATGATGTTGGCTGTGCCTGACAAGCCGGCCTGTGTCATCTTTTCACCAAGCCTGTCCAGTATTCCCCAATCAACAAAAACAGGATAACTGGCTGTCTCCGTCTCTACTACGCAGGCCGGGTCGATTTTAGTGGATTGCTTGCTTCTGTGATGTTTATTTACATACTGCCAGCCTTTTATTACCTCCCGGCTTACTTCATCGAGAGTCAGGTTATCGGTATGAACCGTCCAATCGGCTACAGCATAGTGTGGCTGGCGGGTAGCCTTAAGCTGCCGGATGCGTTCCAAGGGGTTATCACCGGCAAGCAAGGGGCGAACTACATGGTTAGCAGAGTAGAGGCTATCGTGGAGCAGGCGCTGGTGTATGGTTTCCGGCTTGGCTTCCAGACAAACGACCACGCTGGTGCCAAGGAGCAGTTTTTGGTTTTCAGGGTCAATAATAGCACCACCACCGGTGGCGATGACTGCTTGCTCCTTCTGGCAAGCCTGGCTCAGTACTTTGCGTTCCAGTTGCCTGAACTTATCTTCGCCATCCTGTTTGAAGATTTCCGGGATGGTTTTACCGCTGAGCTTAACTATCTCATCATCGGTATCAATGAGCGTCCACTTCAGGCGTTCAGCTACTTTCATAGCCACGACCGACTTGCCTGTAGCTGAGAAACCTATGAGTGCGATGTTGTTGTTTGTTTTATGACGTGGCATAACGATTGCGAGAGCAGGCAGAGCTAATATAGTTTTTATAGTTGGCTAGGGTTTCTTTCAAGTGGTCACCGCCGAATTTCGTCAGCATAGCATTTGCCAGGACGATGGCTAACATTGCTTCACCTATCACTCCGGCTGCAGGAACAACGCAGACATCGCTGCGTTCATAATGAGCCTCTGTTTTCTTCCCGGTTTGGAGGTCTACGGATGGCAGCGGCTTGCCAAGTGTAGCGATGGGCTTCACCGCGGCGCGAACCACAATTGGCTGCCCATTGCTTATTCCACCTTCGGTACCGCCGGCACTGTTAGTGGCTCGATGCCAGGGCAAAGGAGCCCCTTTCTGGCTGGTTTCAATTATGTCATGAGCCTTAGAGCCTTTGATATCAGCGGCTGAAAAACCAGCACCTATCTCGACCCCCTTTACAGCCTGTATGCTCATTATCGCCTGGGCAATTTGACCGTCGAGCCTGAGGTCCCACTGCACATGGCTGCCCAATCCGACAGATACTCCAGCAGCGATTACCTCGAAGATACCACCCAGAGTGTCTCCTTCAGCTTTGGCTTCATCGATAGCTGCTGTCATTGCCTTTTCTGCCCCAGCGTCAGCGCAGCGTACAGGTGATTTTTCAACTCGCTGCCAATCTATCGTCTTGAGCTGTTTAGCCCGGTGTTTACCTATGCTTATAGTATGGCTACGGATAGTAATGCTGAATTCTTCGAGGAATTTTCGGGCTACGGCACCAACAGCGACTCTGGCTGCCGTCTCTCGGGCACTGGCTCGCTCTAAAATCGGGCGAATATCTTCAATTCCGTATTTGATTACTCCAGCCAGGTCAGCATGCCCCGGACGAGGCGAGGTTAGCGGTTGTATTTCCTTATCTACAGAGACAACACTCATTATCTCCTGCCACCCTTCCCAAACACGATTCCATATTAGCAGGCTTATCGGGCTACCGATGGTGAGACCATGACGTACCCCTGAGATAATCTCAGCTTTGTCCTGCTCAATTTTCATGCGGGCGCTGCGTCCATAGCCGGCCTGCCGCCGCTTAAGGTCTTGAGCTATGTAATCTTCATCAATAGGTAAGCCCGCTACCATCCCCTCAATAACTGCCACCAACCCTTTACCGTGTGACTCACCAGCAGTAAGAAAACGAAACTGTCCCATAATTTCTGATTCCTGTAATCACCCTATCGATACTCCGGCTGCGGGTAAGGATTGCTCAGTGTCTCCAGAAGTATAATACCTTCAGCACCTAATGACTGCACCTGAATAATGTTGCTTAGCTTCTGTACACCCATGTCCAGAAAGGTACTTAGCAGTGACGGAGTTTCACGCTTGTAATATTCCACTTCTGGTTTCTTGACGTTGGCCAGACTCGCTGCCAGGTCTATAGCCGTATTAAGTCCACCCAGCTCATCAACCAACCCCAGCTCCTTAGCCTGTACTCCGGTATAAAGTTGACCTGTGGCCAATTCTCTGACTTTCGCCTCACTCAAACTTCTACCTTCAGCCACAACCTGAATGAACTGGTCATAGAGCTGGTCGGTCATTTCTTGCATGATCACCTTTTCTTCTGGAGTTAGCTCTCTAAGCCCGGCATACATATCTTTATGTTTGCCGGCTGTAAAAACCTCCATCTCTATTCCCAGCTTATCAAACAGCCCTTTGAGATTAGGCATTTCGGAGATAACCCCGATACTGCCGGTCAAAGTACCTGGTAAAGCCACGATTTTGTCGGCTTTTGCCGAGATGTAATATCCTCCGGAGGCAGCTATGTCTCCAAAACTGACCACGATCGGCTTCTCTACAGTCTCAATTTCGTTCAAGATTTCCTGGCAAGCGGCCACACTGCCGCCGGGACTTTCCACCTGGAGAACAATTGCCTTTACAGCGATATCCTTCTTGGCTCGTTCCAGCTGGCTTCGAACAAGCTTCGGACTGATGACACTGCCACCGAAGAAAAGACCGGAGCTGCCCGACTGTACCGGCCCGCTGAGTGAGATAACCGCAACTTTATTTTCCGCAATGCCACAAGAAGTCGATACTGCACCCAAGACCAGTAAAGCGACTATGCAAATGATTACCGTAACTTTCCTCATCTTTTACCCCCCTAGTTTAAGCAAAGCCTGATTGGCTGCCTTTAGCATTATGTCAAGTGGCGCTCCCCTGCCGGTCCACATTTTGAAAGAGGCAGCCCCTTGATATACCAGCATAGGCAAGCCGCCGATAGTATTGGCCCCAGCTTCTTTAGCCATTCTCAATAAAGGTGTCTTTGAAGGATTATACACCAAGTCATAAACCAGAGCATCTTTGGGAACTAGACCTGATGCCAGAGGGGATTGGCCTTCTCCGGAAGAACCTTTCATCCCTAGAGTGGTACAGTTGACTATCAACTGGCAGTGCTTAAGTGCTTCAGTAAGTTTTGAACTTTGCCATGGCATGGCGGCTATCTCAGTGCTCATCTTGTTTTTCGCAGCATGTTCAGCCAGAGAGACTGCTAAATTTTCAGCTCTGGACAAGGCACGGTTAATGATAATCAAGGAGCTTACTTTTTTTTGCAGAAGCGCAAGGCTCACAGCGCGGGCAGCTCCGCCGGCACCGAGAATGACCACGCTCTTATTTTTTGGTTCAAACTTTGCGTCATCATACAAAGCCTTAAGGAAGCCAGATGCATCGGTATTGAAACCGACCAGCCTGCCGTCACGTTTGACTACGGTATTTACGGCACCAGCCACGACTGCGAAATCATCAACCCCATCTATAAGACGTAAAACTGCCTCTTTGTAAGGTACGGTTATGTTAGCCCCTAGATTCTGGGGCTGCCTGAGTTGGTCAATTGCATATGATAAATCCTCGGCTTTTACCTCCCGGGCTTCGTAACGCATGTCGAGTTTGTAATAATCTAAAGCCGCCTGTTGGAAATAAGGAGATACGGAGTGTTTCAGCGGGTAACCTATAACGCCGATAAACTGAGTCACTGGTCACAGACTTTCAGGCTATCCAGGTATCCCTGCAAGATGAAGGCTGCTACTGCTGCATCCCGCCCCATCTTTTTGCCAGCCTTTTTATTACCAGCCCCTGCCAGCAAGCGATCCACAGCCACGGTAGATAGGCGCTCATCCCAAAACTCGATGTTAGCTTTGGTACCTTCAGGAAACTTTTTGACGAAATCTTTCACCTTGTTAGCCTGCAAACCGATGCTGCCGTCCAGAGAGTAAGGCAGCCCAACCACAATTCGCTTTACATCGTTTTGGCCAACTAGCTGAATAATATCATTTATTGCCTTTTGGTCATCCTCCCTTTCTACGGTGGCTAGCGGGCTGGCCAAGATCTCATCGGGGTCGCTGAGGGCAACCCCTATTCTTCTGTCTCCAACATCCAAGCTTAAGATGCGCATACTGAACTACCTGCTGACTTTCTGGACTATTTGCTTTACCAGCGCGAGCGCCTCGTCGAGCTTGCTCTTATCATTCCCACCGGCTTGTGCCATGTTTGCCTTACCGCCGCCGCCACCACCGGTAACTGCGGCAACTTGCTTCACAATGTCACCGGCATGTAGTCCCCTTTTCACTAAATCAGGGGTGACCATAGCCACAAAGCCAGGTTTGCCATCTTGAACCGTGCCCAGGACTATCACTGCGCTCTTCAGTCGGTCTCGTAGTAAATCTCCCATTTCTCTCAAAACTGGCAATGAAGCGGATAGTACTTTAGCCGATAAGACTGTTATGCCATCCACTTGCTCAGCTTTATCAATCAAGGAGTTGACCGTATATCTAGCCAGCTCTCTTTCTAATGATGCCGAACGTTTGCGCTCCGTGGCCAACTCGGCGGCAAGAGCTTTCACCTTGTCTGCGATTTCCGGGGGCGAGCTTTTCAACTCTTCAGCTACAGTTGCCACTGTTGATAAACATTCTCGGAGGAACTCTTCAGCTTTTCTACCGGTGATAGCTTCAATCCGGCGCAGACCAGTGCCGATGCTGCTTTCGCCAGTTATGATGAACAGTCCTATCTCTCCGGTTGATTTGACATGAGTGCCACCACAAAGTTCGGAACTTATCAACGGCCCGCCTATTTCCAGTACCCTTACCGTATCCCCGTATTTTTCCTCGAAAAGCGCAATTGCGCCATCGGCAATAGCCTGCTTATATGGGACGACCTTACTTTTTACAGGTAAATTCTCTCGTATCCTTTCATTGACAAAGTGCTGGATATCATCGAGCTGCTGCTTGTTTATGGCGGTTAAGTGAGCGAAATCAAACCGAAACCCTTCCGGATGTACCATGGAGCCTCTCTGTTGAACATGGCTACCCAGCACCTGGCGCAGCGCAGCCTGAAGAAGGTGGGTTGCCGTGTGATTACGAGCGATATCAAGACGATAGTCTCCTTCCACCTCGGCTTCAGCAATATCGCCAACCGAGATCTTACCTTTAACGACTTGCCCGAGATGAACGATGGCTCCTTCAGCCAAATTGCCGTAAGGAGACCAAACAGTATCGGTAATATCGATTTGGCTTGAATCAGCAGTTATTCTGCCGGTGTCCCCTACCTGTCCTCCCATCTCACCATAGAAAGGCGTCGCTTCGAGAACGACGGCAACCTTTTGTCCTTTTTTGGCAGATTCTACCGATTGGCCGGATTCCTGGTCTAATATATAACTCACTTTGGAGCTAGTCTTCAATTTGTCATAGCCAACGAAGTTGGTGCGGTCAGGCTTATAGATTACCGTAGCCTTATCCTTCCCGCTACTCTTATCACCGCTGAACTTGTGCCCAGCTCTAGCCCTTTCCCGCTGCTTCTCCATCTCGACTTCGAAGCCTTCGAGGTCAATATCTAATCCCTTCTCCCTGGCAATTTCGGTAGTCAATTCCAGAGGAAAACCATAAGTGTCCCAAAACCTGAAGGCTTCCTCGCCGGTAATACTGTTCTTTCCCTGTTTTAGGGCTTCATCGACAGCTTTGTCGACAAGATTAATACCCGCATCTAAGGTGCTGGTAAATTTCTCCTCCTCCAGCTTAACTACTTCCTGTATGAGGCTTTGATTTTTTACCAGTTCAGGATATACGTGTCCCATCCTGGCAATAACAGTTTGGGCTATCTCATTGAGGAAAGGATCTTCTACGCCTAGTTTCCTACCGAAAAAACACACTCTACGCAACACCCGACGCAGAACATAGCCTCTCCCTTCATTAGATGGTAGAACACCGTCAGCAATAAGGAAAGTAATGCCCCGGCTGTGCTCAGCTATAATCCTGACAGACTGGTCAGCAATCTTATCTTTGCCGTGCTTTATACCGGTTAAGTCGCAGATTTTATCTCGCAAATAGACGAAGAGGTCTGTATCATAGACTGATGACACGCCTTGCATCACAGCGGCGACTCTTTCCAGCCCCATGCCGGTATCGATGTTCGGCTTCGGTAGAGGTGTGCGCTTTCCACCTGAGGCCTGGTTATATTGAGTAAAGACAAGGTTCCATATTTCAGAGAAGCGGCTACAGTCGCATCCAGGGCCGCAGTCAGGCTTGCCACAACCAGCTTCTTCGCCGAAGTCGTAGTGTATCTCGCTGCATGGTCCGCAGGGTCCTGAATCACCGGCTGGTCCCCAGAAGTTGTCGTCTTCGCCAAGCCGCACGATTCTGTTTTCAGGAAAGCCAATTGCTCGCCAATAATTAAACGCCTCATCGTCGTCCAAATATATGGTTACCCATAGTAGCTCAGGGCTGAGCTTTAGGCGCTCGGTAACAAACTCCCATGCCCAGGCTATAGCTTCCTTTTTAAAATAGTCGCCCACACTGAAATTTCCCAGCATCTCAAAGAAAGTCAGGTGCTTAGCATCGCCTACTGAACTGATGTCGGTGGTACGGAAGCATTTCTGGCAAGAAGCTAAGCGTGGGCCTGGTGGTACAGCCATTCCAAGGAAATAAGGCTTTATTTGCACCATGCCTGCAGTTGTAAGCAATAAGGTGGGATCGCCATGAGGAATTAAAGACGAACTTGGAATAATTCGGTGTTGCTTTTCCTCAAAAAACCGCAGGAATGCCTCTCTTATCTGGTCACTGTTCACTGATTATCACCTGCCTGGATTTTAATGAAGTGGCGCTCAAGTGTCAATCCGTCTGATTAGAATGATGCTGATTTGTTTCTATGTTTTTCTCAGTTGTGTTAAAATTCAAGTGCATAAAGGATTTGAATCAATGCCGCTTTATGAATACTGGTGCAGCCAATGCAAGCGTAAGGTGACGTTATATTCGCCGACTTTTTCTCAGACTTCACCATCTTGCCCGCAATGTGGTAATGATACTTTACGCCGCCTGTTCTCCACTTTCTCAGTGCGTAGCAAAACGTACAAGGATATGTATGAGGATATACTCTCTGATTCACAGCTGACCCGGGGGATGTTAGCCGACGACCCTAAGGCTCTAGCTGAATGGAACAAGCGAATGAGTCAGGGTGAAGAGGTAGCCCCGGAATATGGAGAGATGGTTGAGAGGATGGAAAAGGGGGAAATGCCCGCCGAATTAGCCGGTACAGGCACTAGCGGGCCATCTGAAGAAACTGACCTGGTCTGATACTATGCCTGTTTATGAGTTTTTCTGCCCCGAATGCCATAAAAAAAGCAGCTTTCTAGTCAGGAGTGCCTTCTCCTTCGAGCCTAAATGCTCAATTTGCGGCAGTCCTAATGTTTCACGCGTTATCTCCACTTTCGCCTATCATAAATCACTCAATACCATACATGAAGAAAGTGGCGAACCGAGCATGCACCCAGGCGCTGACTATTACAAGGACCCGCGTAATATTGGTAGAGGGATGGAGAAGAGATTCAAGGAAATGGGTATGGAAATGCCCAGCGAAATTCAACAGAAAATTCAGGCTGCCAGAGAAGGTGAATTGCCTGAATCTGTAAAGGATTTGCAAAGTGCCTCGCCAGACGCTTCGTATTCTTGATGCCAACTGCAATCGCATCGGCGAAGGATTGCGCTTCCTCGAAGATGTTGCTCGCTTTCTGCTTAATGATGCTGCCATAAGCCACCGATTGAAGGAAATGCGTCATAACCTGGTTAAAAGCTTGAGTAAATTTGGTGCAGCCATGCTCTCGGAGAGGGACCCGGAGGCAGATGTAGGATTCGGAAATCAACTTAGCCAGTGTCAGGATTTGCCATCACTTGTCATAGCTAATGCCAAAAGAGCAGAGGAAGCATTGCGGGTTATAGAGGAGTTAGCCAAGCTGCCGGACTTGAATACAACATTACACTCAAAGGACTTTGAACAAGCACGGTTCAATCTCTATACGCTGGAGAAAGAGTTATTGTCCAGATTAATGCGCCGGCAGAAGAGGCAACAACTAACCGGCCTCTATGTTATTATCGATACGCAGGCATTAGGGCAAAAAGATGTGATTGATGCAGCAGGTAAAGCTATAAGTGGCGGGGCTAAAGTCATTCAGCTACGTGACAAACAGCATGGCAGAGGCGACCTGTTAGTTATGGCTCAACAACTGAAAGATTTATGCTACAAATCCAGCGCTTTGTTTATAGTTAATGATTATCTTGATATAGCCCTGGCATCTGGGGCAGATGGGATACACATTGGACAGGACGACCTTCCTCTATCTGTGGTACGAAAGGAACTACCGATAGATCAGATCGTTGGCATTTCAACAACAACTTTAGCTGAAGCACAGAAAGCAGAAGCCGAAGGAGCAGATTATATTGCTGTAGGCTCCATATTTTCCTCACCAACCAAAGTAAATGCTACGGTGGTCGGGTTGGAGCACCTGTGCCAGGTAAAAAATGCGGTGTCTATCCCCATAGTTGCTATTGGCGGCATTAACAAGGAAAATATCGGAGAGGTTATGGCTACTGGGGCTGATTCAGCAGCAGTTATCAGTGCTGTCCTGACTCAAAAGGATATAAAATCAGCAACAAGCCAGCTGGTGAAAGAAATTGAGAAAAAAACAAAAAGCCACAAATAATCTGGAAGCCATCGCTGAGAAGATTCGCCTCTATTTCTCCGCTAAAGATGCAGCTCGAGAGAAGGCATTACGTCTGAGCCGTGAGGTAATTCGCTACAGCGCTAATGCCATTCGAGCTGTCCATCGTCAGGAAGAAGTGAGCGCAGAACAGATTTTGAACTCAGCTCGTGTATTACTTAAAGAGTTAGCCGACGATGTTCTCCGGAACAATGATGAGTTTGCTCACGCTGGTTTTGTGCACGATGCGCAGAAGGAATTCGCTGAAGCAAGTACGACTTTAGCCATAGTTTCCGGCAAGTCGCTTCCTGAGCCGGAAGCACTGGGGGTCAGCTATCCAGCTTACTTAAACGGACTGGGAGAAGCAGTCGGCGAAATGCGACGATACCTTCTAGACAGCTTAAGGCGGGATGATCTTTCTCGCTGTGAGGAATTGTTAGCCATAATGGATGACATCTATTCTGTCATCATGACTATGGATTTCCCAGAGGGTGTCACCTACGGTTTGAGACGGACAAGTGATGCCGTCCGGGGCATTCTGGAGAGAACCCGTGGTGACCTGACTCTGGTTCTGAGACAAAAAGAGCTGGAAGATAAGCTAGAGCAAATTCCGAGAAAGAAAAGGTGACGAGAAAATCAGGAAAGGCTATTATCTTCAGGTCTGTTATCTCAAAAACGTCTGTACCAAAGTACAATCATGTCTAACACTAAATAACCTTGACTCTGAAAGCCAAAGACGATAAAATCTGAGCTCGGTGGTCATCCACAAATCAGTGTGCACAAAACATATTTCACATAATAGAAAGGAGGTAAGATGCCTGGTATTTTCTGGCTAGTTCCTATTGCCGGGTTAGTAACGATCATTTTTGCCGTACTACTGGCTAGAGACGTGCTACGTCGCGATGCTGGAACGCCAAAGATGAAAGAGATCGGCGACATGATCTTTGAAGGCGCTTGGGCGTTCATGAAACGGCAATATGGAACAATTTCAATTCTGTCGGTGGTGGTAGCGGTTGCTATTGGTGTACTCGTGGCTTTGCTGGGAGGTGAGAAAGGTATTGAAGGAATGACTGGTTTCGGCATTGGTTGGCGAACAGCAGTTTCCTTCCTGGTTGGTGCTTTGTGTTCCGGTGTTTCAGGTTTCGTAGGTATGTATATCGCGGTGAAGTCCAACGTTCGCTGTGCTGCCGGAGCTCAGAAAAGCCTGACTGAAGCGGTTACCATTGCCCTCAGAGGTGGGGCTGTTTCTGGATTTCTCATCACTGCGCTTAGTCTGATTGGGGTTACTGCCATATTCTTCGCCTTCGGTGGCGGTAGCAAGCCTGAAATCGCGCCTCATCTAATAGTAGGTTTTGGATTTGGTGCCAGTTTCGTTGCTCTTTTCGCGCAGCTTGGCGGTGGAATTTACACCAAAGCCGCAGACATGGGTGCCGACCTGGTAGGCAAAGTGGAAGCTGGTATTCCTGAAGACGACCCGCGTAATGCCGCAGTAATTGCCGACCTGGTTGGTGACAACGTTGGCGATTGTGCCGGTCGTGGTGCCGACCTATTTGAATCAACCGCCGCCGAAAACATCGGCGCCATGATTCTCGGAATAATTGCCTATCTTGCTACCGGTAATATTGCCTGGATTCTCTTCCCCCTCGTCGTTCGTGCTTTTGGTCTCCTTGCGAGCATGGTAGGAGTGATGATAGTACGCGCCAAAGAAGAAGAAAATGCCATGAACGCGTTGAACCGTGGCTATTTCGTAGCTATCGCTTTATCAATTATTGGCATGGCCGCCACCATATACTTCATGTTAGGGAACTGGTGGTTATTCGGTGCCGGTGTGGTGGGTATTATCACGAGTGTAGTTATAGTGTTCATCACTCAATATTATACTGAGTCTCGATATAAGCCGGTACAGGAAATCGCCGAAGCTTCAAAAACAGGCCCAGCCACTAATATTGTGGCTGGCACAGCTGTAGGATTTGAAACCACACTAGCAACAGCGGTAGTGATTGGCTTCGCCCTTTTGCTGTCCTACTGGTTGGGTAACATGAGCGGAGTTCCGGGTGCCGGTGCTTTCGGCACTGCTGTCGCTACCATGGGCATGCTTATGACCTGCCCGTATGTGCTATCAATGGATACTTTCGGGCCTATAACTGATAATGCCAATGGTATCAATGAGATGGCAGGTGCTGGCAAAGATGTGCGTCGCATTACCGACCGGCTTGATGCCGTAGGAAACACTACTAAAGCATTGACCAAGGGATACGCCATGGTTTCAGCAGGATTAGCTGCCTTCTTGCTATTCCAGGCATATCTCGACAGGGTTTCCTTCCTCAAGTTTGGTGTTGAGGGACAATACACAGTTGTAGACATTGCCAAGATAGAGGTCTTTGTAGGAGCTCTCCTGGCAGTAATGCTGGTTTACCTGTTCAGTTCTTTGGCAATAAGGGCAGTGGGAAAAACCGCATCCAAGATAATTCAAGAGGTTCGCCGCCAGTTTCAGGCTGACCCGGGAATTATGGCTGGCACCTCCCGTCCAGATTATGCTACTGCAGTTGATATTACTGCGCGTGCTGGTTTACGAGAGATGATCGCACCCGGCCTTTTGGTAGTACTGGCACCGGTAGTTGTTGGGCTGATTTTCAAGTGGACTGGCTACGATGCCGCCATGGTAGTAGCCGCATTTCTTATGGTAGGCACCATCGCAGGTATCATGTTGGCCTCATTCATGAACAACAGTGGTGGCGCCTGGGACAATGCCAAGAAGATG
>MGOH01000022.1 GCA_001795315.1 Chloroflexi bacterium RBG_19FT_COMBO_48_23 | reverse complement strand
ATTGGCCGTTTCGGCAACCACACCTTTCTGTCTCAACTCAAGCTTTATTAACCTTCTGCTTCGAGGCCTGAATGACAGGCGATTATCCCTCCAATACTGGGCGAAGGCTACATCGTCAATAAGCCGACGCCCCTTTAACTCAATAATAACTTTATCCACCACCCCGTCATTGAAACCTCGACGATGTAGTCGCTGCCTTACCTCGGTCTCACTTCTAGGACGATAGCCGAGATAGTGCAAAGCGGCCCCAAAACACCTCTGAAAAAGGTCAGTTTGCTTCAGTTCTTCAATCTGTTCTGCCGACAGATGCTGACCAATTTTGAGACCAGCCGTGGCTGCTACATCCCCATCGATAGTAAAAGAAAATGAGCCCTCAATGAAGACACTAACTTGCTTTTTACTGTAGTTAATCCGCAGAGCCGTGATCATCCCCACTTGAACATCCTCCAGATCCAAGTTTCCATTCTCGCTCTGGGTGACGAATAGGCAGAAGAGTTCAGCTTATTCGGAAAGTTCTTTTGCTTGAGCACCCGGGTTCGGCAAAGCCATTGCCACAGCTCTTATCTCACGTTCTATATTTGAAGCTACATCAGAATGCTGCAACAGATAATCCCTGGTATTTTCTCGCCCTTGGCCCAGCTTCAGATCACCATAGGTGAAAAAGGTGCCGGCCTTTTTTATCATCCCCAGAGCAACACCCATATCAATAATGTCACCTTCCTTGCTTATACCATATTTAGTACGTTTGAACATTATGTCAAATTCAGCCGACCGGAAAGGGGGGGCCATCTTATTCTTAACTACCCTGGCACGAACCCTGGTACCCACCACTTCAGCACCCTGTTTAAGAGAATCAATCCGCCTTAAATCAATACGTACCGAGCTATAAAATTTCAAAGCTCTACCGCCGGGGGTAACCTCCGGGCTGCCGAAAATGATGCCCACCTTTTCCCGCAACTGATTAACGAAAACCACCGCAGTGTGTGATTTACTAATCGCCGCTACCAATTTCCTTAATGCCTGAGACATCAGTCGCGCTTGTAAACCAATATGAGCATCACCCATCTCCCCCTCTATCTCAGCACGCGGTACCAAGGCGGCCACACTATCAATAACTATCACGTCCACAGCTCCACTCCTTACCAGTTCTTCAGTAATTCCCAAAGCCTCCTCTCCATCATCAGGCTGGGATATGCGCAAATCTTCAACTTTCACTCCACAATTGGCCGCGTAGGTAGTGTCAAGGGCATGCTCTGCATCCACATAGACAGCAATGCCTCCGAGTTTCTGAGCTTCAGCAATTATATGTTGGGCAAGAGTGGTCTTACCCGAAGCTTCAGAACCGAAAATCTCAGTCACACGTCCTCGAGGAATGCCACCTATCCCTAAGGCTAAATCTAGACTCAGCGAGCCTGTTGGAATAGCTTCCACTGCCATTCTCGCCGAAAGCTCACCGAGCTTCATGATCGAACCCTCGCCAAACTGCTTTTCAATACGACTTACTGCTAGTTCCAGTGCCTTGTCTTTCTCTGAAGCCATCTCTTCCCTCCTCTAAAGCCAAGCGCATCATAACATACACATTATATCAGCACAACCTGCATTCAAGACGATGATTTTATAGCGGCGGAACAGGCGGGAGACAACGTTTATGTGTGCTCTTGCTTATCATAGAATCAATCTTCCCTTTGGTTTCCCTCTCAGCTTCACCTGTAATCAGATAATGGTCAAGCTCACTATAGGGCAACCCCAACTCCCCCTCATCCGTCTGCCCTTCCCACAAACCTGCCGAAGGCGGCTTATCAATAACTTCTCTAGGAATACCCAAATACCTGGCCAAATCCCGCACCTGGCTCTTGACCAGATTGCCCAGAGGCATAAGGTCTGAGCCGCCATCTCCATGTTTGGTAAAATAGCCAACCGACAATTCACTCCTGTTGCTGGAACCCACTACCAGATAACCAAGGCGGTTAGCTAAATAATAGAGAGTGACCATTCGCAGCCTGGGTTTGATATTATTTTCCGCCAGCTTCTTCGTTGCCGCATCATAGCCATCACCTTGCAAAGCCTTAATTAAGGTATCAAATACTTCATCGAGAACAACTATTTTAACAGATATATGAAATTTGGCAGCGACAAGCTCTGCATGCTCTTTATCAACATCGCTGCCGTGACAGGGCATAATAACACCCAGAGTAGCCTCAGAAAAGGCGCGCTTGCATAATACCGCGACTACAGAAGAATCTATCCCACCACTCATCCCCAAGACCACACCTTTACACCCAGTTACCAATACGGTATCTCTGATCCATGAGGTAAGTTTTTTAGCAACTTCGTCAATCATGACTTCATCACACTAGCTGCTAGTATAACACTCTGCGAAACAGCACACCAAGAGATGGCTGAGAAAAACAATTCCTCTTAGGAAGAATTAATGGTTAAACAGAATCTATTTAGTCCGGCTGGGTAGTAAAAACCTTGTGCCTTAGCTGTCCACAGTCTTCTTTACCTCGGTCGGCGGCATGGAAAACTGCCTTAGCTTGGCTGCCATCTCTTTCAATTTCTTCTCTACCTTATAATTAATGCTACTATCTGGATATGTACCATCTTCTCTTTTCTCACCTGTCTCCACACCGGTAAGAATCTCTATACCTTCGCCAACGGTGCTCACCGCATATATGTGGAACTTGCCTTGTTTCACCGCATCTACCACTTCCTGGCGTAACATAAGGCTCTTCAAATTCTGCCTCGGTATGATTACTCCTTGCGCCCCATTAAGCCCCTTAGCTTTACAAGCCTGGAAAAAGCCTTCAATTTTATGGTTTACCCCACCGATAGGCTGTATCTCTCCCTTCTGGTTCACTGAGCCAGTGACCGCAATATTCTGCCTTATGGGCACATCAGATAGACTGGAGAGCAGAGCATATAGTTCTGCGGAAGCGGCACTGTCTCCATCCACACCTTCATAGGACTGTTCAAAACATAAGCTAGCAGACAATGAAAGAGGATAATCCTGAGCATATTTCCAACCCATATAGCCGCTAAGTATAAGAACACCCTTGTCATGAATCCTGCCGCTGAGCTGGGATTCCCTTTCAATATTGATTACGCCCCCGCGCCCCAAAAACGTCTTGCAGGTTATACGCGATGGTTTCCCAAAAATCACGTCACCAAGATTATACACACTGAGACCATTAACCTGGCCTATAACCAAACCGTCAACATCTATCATAATAGTTCCATTATCGATAAGCTCCCTTATCCGCTCATCAGGCAGATTATGCCGGAAGCGCCTCTCTTCAACCGCCTTCTCCACATGCCGTTCAGCTACCAGCGAAGCATCTTCTTTACGCGCCCAATATTCCGCTTCCTGTACCAATTCAACAATCCAGGCAAATCTAGACGATAATTTTTCTTGGTCAGCCACCACTCGAGATGCATATTCCACCACCTTGGCTACACCAGTCGGATCAAAATGTCGCAACTCACAATCTTCACAGCAACCAGCTATAAACGCAGCGAACGCCATCATATTCTCTTTAGTCCTGTCAATCTGAAAATCAAAATCCGCCTTTATCCTAAACGTCTCCCAGAAGTCCTCATCATACATAGAAAGTAACTGATAGAGCAGACCATCACCAATAAGGATTACTTTAAGATTTACCGGCATAGGTTCTGGTCTCAATCCTTGGGAAATGATAACCCCGAATTGTTCCATCGGGTCTTCAATGCGTACTTCCTTCGTCTTAATAGCCCGCTTCAAAGCCGGCCAGACAGCGGGATTAGTAACCACATCCATGGCACTCAGCAATAAATAGCCACCGTTAGCGAGATGAAGAGCGCCGGGTTTCAACATGGTGTGGTCACTAAGATATCCGCCGAAGAAAAAACGCCTCTCCACTTTACCAAAGAGATTAGCATAGTTAGGATTAGGCTCGACTATCACCGGCGGCCCCTTAGTAACACTGTTATCCACAAATACATTCACCTGAAAAGGAAGAAAGGGATCACGACCGCGCATAATGTAGCTGGCAGGCACACCAAAGACAGATTGCGTAGGTTCTTCTTTCTCTTTGAATACATCCAGGTTATCCATGGTATAGGATTTCAAATCAGTGAGATACCGGACAATCTTTTCTGAGTCTTTATATTCTTGCATCAGGGTATCGAATAACCTAGCTATGGTAAAATCGGCCACTGCCTTATCAACATTCTGCAGCTTCTCTGTTGCTTCTCTCTCCAATTCCTTAGTTCTTTCATATGTAGATTGGATTTTCTTCAGCAATTCAGCCTGTTTTTTTTCTAGCTGCCCTCGCACTGCTTCATCCAGTGCCGTATACTCATCATGAGAGAGAGGCTTTCCATCCACCAAAGGCATTAAAGCCGGCCCCATCGACGTTATCTGAAATCTAAATCCTTCCCGCTGAGCCTCTTCGCTCACATCCTCAAACAACTTTTTTTGTTCAGATTGATTAGCCCCGACGATATTTTCCCTCTCGGTCTTGTACTCATCGCTTGAGAATGTTTTAGCCAACTCTTCTTTAATCACTTGTAACAGGTTACTTATTTGCTCCTTAAAAACTTTGCCCCTTCCCCTGGGCACATTTAAAATCTGTGGCCTCTCAGGAGTTGTGAAGTTGTGAACATAGAACCAGTCTTCCGGAGGTTTCACCAGCTGCGAAGCTTGCCTCTGTTCAAGCAATTTATCAATCTGACTTTTAACTGCTGAAGTTTTGCCCGTCCCAGTGAGTCCAGCCACATATATATTGTATCCATCCTGCTCCATAGACAAACCAAATTCAATGGCGCGTATTGCCCTATCCTGCCCGACAAATTCACGTAACGGCGCTAGATTCTTAGTGCAATCAAAATCAAACATAGCAGGGTCACATTGCCAACGTAATTTGTCTGCCGAAACCTCATATTTATCAATAGCCATATTCTCTCTCCCTTAAATTTAGACTTCGGTGTACTGCCAACACTGGAAAAATAAGATTTTTAACACTTTAAGCATCTGCCCCAGTTTTGTCAACCTGCAAAGTTTGACTCTGTGATAGCTGCTAGGTAAACTATTACCTGGAGTGCAAAATGCCCATTTATGAATATCTATGCCCCGAGTGCAATTGCAAGTTTGAATTATTACGCTCTATAAGCAAAGCAAACGAAGGTGCTTCGTGTCCGCAATGCCAGCACACTGCCAAACGAGCCTTCTCTCGTTTCGCCTCGTTTTCCAGAGGCAGTAGTGGCGAATCTTCTCCTATAGCTGGCACTGCTGGCTCGTGTGCTGGCTGCAACTCTTCTAGTTGCAGTAGCTGCAGCATGTAGCCTAAAGCGAATTTATCCGCGCCGGTTCCTAGGTCGACCCACTTATTTTTTCACAACCTATGACCTTTAAGACAACAAATGCAATACCACCAATAAGCAAGGCTTCTAATACAATAGCCCCAAAACCGAACATCGCTGCATCGTAGAAAAATCCTTCTGGGAATAACCTGATCAGGTAATCCTTAGCCGGGTCAAGCATCCAGTATTCATTTGAAAAGCTGACTAAGTGGAAGAGGAGAAAGAACCGTTCGAAACCAAACAAAGCCCAGAGGGCTAGGACAGTCATCAATCCCACGGTAACCAGGCTTCCCCGGAATAAGCCTTTGACAACTATCCGCCAGCCGGCCTTGAAACCAAAAAACAATACGAGCACACAGATTATTAGCAGGAGTAAAGCTCCCCTTTGAACCCAATAGTCCAGCTGAATCAAGCTTCTTACATCCTTGAGATGAACCAGTTCCCGTTCATTGAACAGGTTGAATTCTCCACCTCTCTTACCAACCACAATCTGTGCTGTATTCACCTTTGAATTAAAGTAATCTATCAAATGCTGAGCTACACTCTTTAATTGTAGTCTATCTATGCCAGTAGCCTGGCTTATTTCATATTTGTCGAAGCCGTACTCATAAAGTCTAAGGGCGTTGACTTCCCAACAAATAGTACTTGTAAAAAGCAGCACGGGCACGCAACAAACACCAAACCAAAAAATTATATTTCGAGCAATCTTCACTTCGCCTCCAAAAGCTGAGGCTGATAATAGTAGTATGCATTCAAATTGTCAAACAAAAAAATTTCCAATTTTTTAAAAACGCCAAAGGCAATCATCTAAAAACCTGTGCTATAATTTAGGTCAAACCCCTAAGAAAAACTAATGTTTACCCATCTTCACGTTCACACCGAGTATAGTTTACTTGACGGTTTATGCCGAATCCCCCAGGTTATTGCCAGAGCTAAAGAACTAGGCATGACCAGCCTAGCCATCACCGACCATGGAAGCATGCATGGCATCATCGATTTCTACACAGCAGCCAAAGAGGCCGGTGTAAAACCTATAATTGGCTGCGAAACTTATGTAGCCGAAACCAATCGCCAGGGCCGAAGTGCCAGCGACAAAAATCTCTACCATTTAACCTTACTCGCCAAAAACCATCAGGGCTACAAAAACCTCATTAAGCTAATTACGAAGGCTCACCTCGAAGGCTTCTATTATAAGCCACGTGTGGATAAAGAGCTCCTGGCCGAGCACCATGAGGGACTTATCGCCTTATCCGCCTGCGCCCACGGAGAGCTGCCCCGCCTCATATTAGCAGGACGCCTTGAAGAGGCTACCACACAGGCCATCTGGTACAAGGAGACCTTCAACGATTACTACTTAGAAATTCAAAGACACCCTATTCCTGAACTCGAAAAAATAAACGAGGTGCTTCTCTCCCTGTCTTCAAAACTAAATATACCTATTGTTGCTACCAACGATGTACATTATGTTAACAAGGAAGACGCTCCAATCCAAGAATTGCTGCTGTGCATCCAAACTAACACCTCTATCTACGACGAAAAAAGGCTAAAGATGGCTGGCGATTTCTTCTATCTGAAAAGTCCTGAGGAAATGGCAGAGTTATTTTCTGACTTGCCCCAGGCTCTAGAGAACACACAGAGCATAGCTGATATGTGCCAATTGAAACTCGAGTTTGGCCGCCTTAACCTTCCTCAGGTGAACTTACCACAAGGAAAAACTTCCGACGAATATCTAGCTGAGATGTGCTGGCAAGGACTAAAGCAACGTTATCCATCGCCAACGCCAGAACTAGAACAACGATTGGCTTATGAGCTGGAGGTGATCAAACAAACACAATTTGCCGATTATTTTCTCGTTGTCTGGGATCTCATTTCCTTCGCCAAGAAACAAAACATATTTTTCGGTGTCCGAGGCAGTGCTGCAGCGAGCCTAGCTCTCAACTGTCTTGGCATCACCAACATCGACCCACTTGCTCACACGCTAGTTTTCGAACGATTCCTGAACATAGAGCGTCTCGAGCCACCGGATATCGACCTAGATTTCCAGGATGACCGCCGCGATGAGCTTATAGCCTATGTCACCCAAAAATATGGCCCCGACCATGTAGCTCAAATTATCACCTTTGGCACTTTAGGTGCTAGAGCCGCCCTAAGAGATGTAGGCAGAGCCCTAGGTATGCCTTACAGTCAGGTTGACAGAGTAGCTCGACTTGTTACGCCCAGGCCGAATATAACCTTGGACCAAGCGTTGGCTGAGAACAAAGAGCTGCACGATATTTACCAAGAAGATAGTGCAGTGAAAAATCTAGTCGATACTGCCAAGAAGCTAGAAGGGGTAGCTCGCCATGCTAGCACTCACGCTGCTGGAGTAGTCATATCCCGCGAACCCTTGACTGAATATATGCCGTTGCAACGTGCAACCAAAGATAGTGCACATGCTGCAACTATGACCCAGCTCTCCATGGAAAGCGTTGCCCGTCTTGGTCTGCTAAAACTGGACTTACTCGGACTGGCTAATCTCACCGTCCTGGCCAAAGCTAGGGAAATCATTGCAGAAAATCGTGGCGTATCTATAGACTTGCAGCATATCCCACTAGATGATAAGGCAACCTTTGAACTACTTGCCTCTGGAGAAACCGGCGGTATTTTCCAATTGGAAAGCGCTGGTATGCGCCGCTACATAAAGGAACTTAAGCCAAGCACATTCAATGACATCGCAGCAATGGTGGCCCTTTACCGTCCCGGCCCCATGGAGCATATACCCACATTCATTAGGGCAAAACATGGCATCGAGCCTATTCGCTATCCACACCCCGCGATAAAGGAAATCCTCGAGGAAACCTATGGTGTGATTGTCTATCAGGGCCAGGTGCTTCGCATAGTCCAGGCTTTAGCTGGCTACACTTTAGGACAAGCAGACATTATCCGCAAAGCTATGGGCAAAAAAATCTCCGGGGTAATGAAGAAGGAGCGACAGAATTTCATAGAGCGCGCCAAGAAAAAGGGTCTTTCATCCGAACTGGCTGCCGAAATCTTTGCTCTAATTGAACCTTTTGCTGGTTATGCGTTCAATAAAGCTCACAGTGTGAGCTATGCCATTATCGCTTACCAAACAGCCTATCTTAAAGCCAACTACCCCGTTGAGTATATGACTGCGTTCTTAAACACATATGCTTCGCATTCAGATAGGCTTATCTCAGCTGTTGCCGAATGCCGCCGCATGGATATCCATGTATTAGCCCCAGATATTAATAAAAGCCAAGCCAGCTTCGCTATTGAGGAGGAGGATGGTAAAGCTGCTATCCGCTTCAGCCTGACCGCTATTAAAAATGTCGGCTATGCAGCCATTGAGCCCATCATACTGGCACGGGAAAAGGGTGGCGCTTTTAAATCCATTGAAGATTTCTGCCGTCGTGTTGATTTACGTAGCATCAACAAAAAAGTTACAGAAAGCCTGATCAAAGCCGGAGTCTTCGATTGCCTGACCCCTCGTGGAACACTACTCCAATCTATTGACCGAATCATATCCTTGGCCCAGTGGGAGCAGCGATTAAGAGAATCAGGGCAGACAAGCATGTTTGACCTATGGGGCGACACCGTACCGACACCACTACCCGACTTGAACTTGGACCATCTTGATGCTCCTCTCAAAGATAAACTGGAATGGGAAAAAGAACTGCTGGGAGTATATTTCTCTGAACACCCTCTCGCCTCAATAGCCTCCAAATTAGCTAATTCTATCACCACACTATGTGGCGGAATAGACAGCGAAATGGTCGGAGAAAAAGTAATAATCGCCGGCATGGTAACCTCTATGAGACAACTTTACACCAAAGACAGGCGACCTTTCGTCATCGCGACTCTGGAAGACCTTGACGGTAGTATCGAAGTCACCGCCTGGTCTGAGGTCTACAGCCAGACAAGAGAGATGTGGCAAGAAGGCCAAATCCTCCTTGTAGAAGGGACTGTAAAATCAAGAGACGACCGAGTAAACATTAATTGCTTCCGCGTTCGACAATACCAGACCGATAGTGAATCAGAACAGGAGCTAAAGCCAGATACCTCGCCTCCGCTACCACGTAAAATAACAATTAATATCACCCAGAGAGACGAAACCGAAGAAGACGTGGCACGACTTACCCATGTCATGAACGTTCTTGCCCGCTATCCAGGGCAGGATACCGTGTTGCTTACCATAATCACCGCAGAAGAGACTGTCAACATGAAAATGCCGAATACGATAAACTATTGTCCCGAATTAGCACAGGAAATAAATAGCCTACTGGGGGATAACAGCCTAAGACTAATAGAGAGTAAGTGACTTATTTCGAAAGAACAGGCTTCGCTATTAACAAAGAGGCTGTCAATCCACTGTAGCCTGTTCCAAGCGGAGCAAATTTTTTTTCATTTCCATGCCCCCACCAAACCCAACTAATTTTCCGTTGCTGCCAATTACTCGATGACACGGGATTACAATAGGCAACGGGTTCCTAGCCAAGGCTTGGCCTACGGCCCTGGATGCCTTGGGTAAACCCAACTGGCTGGCTACCCAGCTGTAACTCCTCGTCTCGCCATAAGGGATATTGCACGCTTTCTGCCACACACTTTGTTGAAAGCAAGTTGTTCCAGTGGGATCCGGTTTGTCATCAAAAACCACCAGCTCACCACCCAAATAACGCCTTAGCCTATCAGGCAGATCACCAAAACAAACATGGCTCTGACTTTCAGGGCCACAGCCACAGCATACAATTTGGTTGAGTACTGCTTTTTTTGACTTCTGCGGTAAGATGACCTTTCTCAGTCCATAAGTTGAACCTATAACCCCCATCCAACCCAAGCAGGTATCAAATACCTCGAAGTTCAGCGCATCACCTCTTTTCAACATTTCAGGACACAAAAAAGTTGGTAGCTTAACCAGTCAGTTCAGTTAGCTTTGCGCTGTAAGCGTGATAGGTCCTAGAATCGTAGAGGACAAAGACTACTTCCTGCAAGAACGTTAACCCATCACGCAAAAACGCAATCACAGTATTCAGAGCTACTTTGGCTGCTTCAGACACAGGATAGCTATAAGCACCAGTACTTATCGACGGGAAGGAAATGCTCTTTAGCTTATAATCAGTAGCCAGTTTCAAGCTCTCCCGGTAGGCACTGGCCAGTAGTTCAGCCTCACCCCGGTTGCCACCATGCCAGACCGGACCTACAGTATGAATTACATACTTCGCCTCGAGATCTCCCCCGGTAGTTATAACTGCCTTGCCTGTATCCAGACGCCCTATTCGGGATACAATTTGACGGCATTCATTCAATATGGCTGACCCACCAGCCCGATGGATAGCACCATCAACACCACCACCACCCATTAAACTGGAATTAGCAGCATTTACGATAGCGTCTGTTACCTGCTTAGTAATATCGCCTTGAATCAAGCCAAGTTTCGTCTTGTCAATAACTAGCTCATTGCCCTCACTCATGATTGTCTCCAGATAAGCTCAGGCTAAATCAGGCTCGATCAAACCGTAATCACCATCATCACGTCGGTACAACAAAGCAAGCGAAGCATCCTCATCATTAATAAAAAGAAAGAATGAATGACCCAAAAGCTCCATTCGCTCAGCTGCCTCAGTTACTGACATTGGCTTGACTGTAAAGCGTTTAACTCTAACTATCTTCGGCCAATCTCTAGCTTCCGCATTGCCAATCACCACTTCAGAAACTGCAGATTGGCGAGTGAGAGAAACACCACGCTCTTTGTCATGTAGCTTCCCCTTATAGCGTTCAATCTGTCGTGCCAACACATCAGCTACAGCATCAACAGCTACGCGAACTCTTTCACCTCTCTCCTCTCCCCTTAATAAGACACCCTTACTGTTCAAAGTAACTTGCGCAGTAAAGCGGTGCTCGGGCGACTTCGTGTTTTCCTCATGTATTTCTACTTTAGCTTCAGTGATATTAGGCAAGTAATGAGCTAACTTGCCAATTTTCTTTTGTACATAATTTCGAACCGCTGGAGAGATTTCCATGTTCTTGCTAGAAATTTGCAGCTCCATGTCTCTACCTCCCTTATTAAATTTCCCTAGCCAGAGTCAAACCCCATACTGAAATAGCCCCACCAGCCTTAAGCGCCACAGCGCAGGCTTCCAAAGTAGCTCCTGAGGTACATACATCATCAATCAAAATAACGTTCTTTTCCTTCAGTTCTTCCCCCTGACAAGCGAAAGCTTCTTTTACATTCTTCCTCCGCTCATCAATGGTCGTTGTTCTGGCCTGAGGTAAACTATCTTTGAGACGACACAAGCTATCATCAATCACAGGTAACACTATCAATTTGCCCAGTTCTCGCACCAGAAGACCTGATTGATTGTAACCGCGTTCTCGCAATCGTTGAGAGTGAAGAGGCACAGGCACCAAAACTCCGCCGTGCACCGGATTGTCTTGAAGATAATCAGCTATTAACATAGCCAGGCAACCGGAGATTGATTTCAGATTACGATACTTCAGATCGTGAATAGCCTGGCGTATTATTCCTTCGAATCGGAAAACAGATCGAATTCCATCGATCTCAGTCTTTTGCCCCCAGCAAGCTGAGCATAAAGTACCGCTTGACTCAGGCTTCCCGCACTTTTTACAAATAGGCTTCAAAATCCGTGGTAGCTTCTGACGGCAGTCAACACACAAAAAATCCCCTACTTTTCCACACCCAATACAACGGCGTGGAAAGAAAAAATCGACAACTTTCTCCTGTAGATGCCCCGTCAGCAAAGACAAAGCCTCCACCGCAAAAGCATAGGGGAAAATGACGTGACTACTTATGAGCTATGCGCGTGAACGAGGACTAGGGCCCGTTCCACTGAAAATGGGCTCATTCAGATATACGTCGCCATTCCTGATTTTGATGTTATAGCCACAATCAGGATTGGTACACACCCAAGCCTTGTAATGAATCGCCGCTCCTTGGCTACCAAAATCAGATAGCGGCACCAAATCACCGACCTTACATTTTAAACATTTTGGAAAGGAATTGTTTTCCACGATTCCACCTCCTCCAAGAGTCCATAGTATACACCAACGACAGGCCAATGGCAAATCCCTGCTAATCCTTTACAAGGCAACTTGCCTCTGCTAAACTTTTATTATCAAATACAAAATCAGCACGAGGAACTGACATGGGCACAAGAGATTTTAGATGGAGAGAGAACAAAAAGGCTAAGAAGGGAGCCAAAAGGCCAATCGCCACAATTATCACACCACAAATAGAGGTGGAAGTAATTAAAAAAGGCAAGAAGACGCCTGAACAGACGGAAGAATGAATTAGATGGCGGCTTATTTGGAGCTCTATCATAGTGGCAAATTAGCTGAACGGATAGAAACAGCAAAAGCTTTATTGGGAAATTGCCAGGTATGCCCCCAGCATTGTGGCGTTAGCCGGCTGACTGGCGAGATGGGCAAATGTCGTACTGCTCGGTCAGCAATAGTTTCCAGCTACGGACCGCATTTCGGGGAAGAAGCGCCACTAGTTGGCAAGCATGGCTCAGGCACCATCTTTTTCACCAACTGCAATCTGAAATGTCTTTTCTGCCAGAACTCCAGCATAAGTCAACTTGGCGATGGGGCTACAGTCAGCAAGGAGGAGCTAGCAAAAATGATGCTAGACCTCCAAAACCAAGGTTGCCACAATATAAATTTCGTATCACCAACCCATGTGGTTCCCCAAATCCTAGAAGCGCTGGAAATAGCAATAAATCTAGGCCTAAGGTTACCACTCGTCTACAATTCTGGTGGTTATGATTCTGTTAAAACCCTGGAGATCCTGGATGGTATTATAGATATTTATATGCCAGATATGAAGTATTCTGACGAAAAGACTGCTGAAGAGTTATCAGGCATAAATAACTATCCTTGCATAAACCGAGCCGCTCTGAAGGAAATGCATCGCCAAGCAGGAGACCTCCAAACTGACAAAGATGGGATAGCTATCCAAGGCCTTCTAATACGCCATCTGGTCTTGCCTCGCAGACTCGCGGGCACGAGAGAGATAATGAGATTTATAGCTGAAGATATTTCTCAAAACAGCTATGTCAATGTTATGACCCAATACCACCCCTGCTACAAGGCTTTCCAAATACCCCAACTGGCCAGGCCACCATCGAAACAGGAATTCCTCGAGGCTGTTGAAATGGCTAGAAGTGCTGGGATAAGCCGTCTGGACAGGTTGTATCCAGTTACTGCCAATGCGATTTAACTATGACAATAAAGCAGACTAAAAAAACAAGTGCCACTTACAAGAAATCACATACGGAGGTTAAAAGAATGCAAGATGCCTGAATTAGCTTATCTCACAGCTACAGTTCACGGTCATGTTAAAGGTGTCTATTACCGGGCCTTCACTTCTCGGCTTGCCAAATCATTAGGCTTGCGGGGCTATGTGCGCAACTTACGTGAAATGAACGCAGTTCAGATACATGCTGAGGGACCAAAAGAAAAACTAGAGGAGCTAGTTAGCCAACTCGAGGTAGGACCGCCTGAATCAGTAGTAGAACAGATAGATATAGACTGGTCCGCATTCACCGGACAATTTTCCAACTTTGAAGTAAGATCCTAGCCTGGAACAAAAACAATACTGTCTACATGCCCCTTATGTCAAAGATCGCTCGCTCTTGGCAATCTGAATAAATTCAATTACATGCAACAAAAGGCAAAGGGGCAGTCATTATTTTTAAACCGGCTTAAGTCGATAAAATAGCTGGGGTCTTTCAATTTACTGTTTTTATCTGACCTTGCCTGTTCACGCTTCAAGTTCAGCCTTGCCGGCTTCAATTATGGCAAGATAGCTGGCCGCAACTCCGCTCATCTGTGCTGCTTCCCGGTCGACCTCATACGGCTCACCAGCAAAAATTTTCCCGTATTCCTCAACTTTTCCTTGAGACAAGTTGTCAAGACCGATAAATCTCTGGCGAGCATCAACAACACCTAAATCAAACGGCAAAGTAAAATAGAGATCAGCTATCACTTTATCTATCCCTAATTCATAAAGAGTTCCCCAACCACCAGGGGCATCCCCCCTGTACTTGCTTACAGGCAACAAACTCAAGAGATTTGGCACACTGAAATAGCCGCTACCACCAAGAACCTTGAATGGAGAGACAGTAATTAAATAATCGCTAGAAAGAACCACATTGGGCACCCAAAATGTAGGCACGACAAAAGAATGAGGCAGCGGGTTTTCCACCTCCACCCAAATACAATCCCGAACATCCAACATCAAAACCCTTGGAAAATCGTAACCCAGGGCTTGATATATCGGATATATAGACTCTCCGTTGTGGGTCCCTTCGAGTATGATAATATCAGCATCACTGACTTGTTTGATGCTTTCAATTATCAGATTCATAGTCTCTCGACTAGTGCTAATCGGATACGGCATTGGATAGCCAGCGTTAGGCTTGATTAAAACCCGCCTAGCCCTAGCAACCAAAGGCGGTGGCTTAAAAACAAACTCTGATGCTCCGAAAATCATCTCTCTCCGTCCTTGACTCAATTATTTATCTTTTTCATCAATCTCAACATCCTCCCAATCAAACATCACTACCTCTACAACAGTTCCAGGTTTAACTAGCTTCGTAGTTTCTGGGATAACTGCTAATCCATTGGCTTTCATCATAGATGTCAAAACTCCCGAACCTTGAGGACCTGTAATACTGGCAAAATATTTACCGTTTCTCTTGCTAACCGCAACACGGGCGAAAATACGACGTCCGTCTCTGTTTTCAATCGAGTCTTCAAGTACCGCTGTAATATTGGGTTTAGTCAAATCGCTCCTACCCATCATCTTAAAAATAGCAGGACGGGCAAAAAGTTCAAAGGTAATCATTGAGCTCACTGGATTGCCTGGCAACCCCAAATGAGGTATCTTTTTCCCATCGCTTCTTTTGAACGTGCCAAAAGCTAAAGGCTTGCCTGGTTTCATGCGCACTGTCCAAAAGGATACATCTCCCTCAGCTGCCAGAACCTGTTTAACCACATCATAATCACCCAAAGAAACTCCGCCTGAAGTTACCAGCATATCGCAGTCAAAACCCTGGTGGATAGCTGTAGTCAATTGTTCCACATTGTCTCGAGCAATCCCCATAATTCTGGGAATACCCCCATAGCTAAGAACCTGGGCGGCTAAGCCATAACTGTTACTATTATATATTTTTCCTGGCAGGATAGGTTGACCAATCTCAACGACTTCGTTGCCAGTGGCTAGTATGCCTACTACTGGACGGCGAATTACCGAAACCATATTCTTTCCCAGCGAAGCCAGCACTCCAATTTCAGCGGGACAAAGCAATCTCCCCCGCTTCAAAACCAATGCTCCCTTTGCGATATCCTCTCCCCTCCGACGGATATTAGAACCAGCAGGCAACTCAACACGAACACCGATTTCAGCACTGGAGACTGAAACCCGCTTACGGTCAACTTCATCAGTATCCTCAAAAGGAATTACCACGTCTGCACCGTGTGGCACAAAAGCACCGGTCATAATCCTGACAGCTGTTCCGATCTCCACCTGCAAGTCAGAGACACAACCTGCAGCTACTTCACCAACAACAGTGAGAATGCCAGGGTGCTCGTAGCTCGCTCCTGCAATACTTTTGGACTGCACAGCATAGCCATCCATAGCAGAATTATCTTGAGGAGGCACATCAAAAGGGGCATAAACGTCCTCACCCAGAATCTGCCCCAAACAGTCCAGAAGAGCCTTTTCCTCCTTCTCCAGGACTCTTATGAAATCTAGAATTTTGCCCAGGGCTTCTTCAACACTAATCATAGCTAGAGCAGTCCCTCCCAACAATAAGACCATGCTCTCCCTGCTTTATGAGTTCCTTGACTTTTCTCAGATCGCCCAACGTGTTGGCATTGAAGAAACTCAAAAACTGCGGATCAAATCTTGCTATCTTTTCCTTATCAACATATCTTGTATTAACCGAATTGAACAACTTTGATATCTCCAATCTACCCTGCTTCATCAATTCACTCATAGATGTCAAACAGCCTTTGGAATAAACAGCATGAAGTGGCTCATACATACCATCTATTCTAGGAACAACTGCATCAAAACCAGGAGCAAGGTCAATCAAATAACACAACAAATCGCGATTGAGAAATGGCATGTCACAACCTACGACCAAACTATAGAAATTCTCAGCACTTGCCAGCCCAGTGTAGATACCTCCTAAAGCTCCTTTTCCGGGATACAAATCAACTATCACCTTCCCTTTCAATCGAGACGCAGCAATAATGTTAAACTGCTCCTGGCTAGTTACCACGAGTACTGTCTGGCTGGGTGGGGAGAGGCAGTCTATAGTTCGCTCAATCAGACTCTGCCCGTTTATTCTCTCTAAGGCCTTTATACGCCCTAGTCTTGAACTCTTGCCACCGGCTAGAACTATTCCAGATACATTTGAGACTCGTTCTCGGCTAACGTTATATCTCCAATTATATTCCTACTAATATTTTATCACTATAGTCAACTACCTGGACAAGGTTAGTGCAAAAAAAAATTAACAACTGGATAGTGGAAGGAAAACAAATTGCTAAAATGTGCGATAGAACTTAATCTATCGACCGACCTAGGAGATAA
>MGOH01000021.1:1271-6570 GCA_001795315.1 Chloroflexi bacterium RBG_19FT_COMBO_48_23 | reverse complement strand
CGAGGGGTAGCCTTAGCTCGTCTGGCTTTTTGCCGGCTCTCTTATAATTATTGACAGTATGAAGTTTATGCCCAGTAGTCCTCCTATAAATGCCAGTGGCAAAATCCACTGCCCCGTAGACCCGCGCATGAATTCCATTATTGGAACTATAAGTACGGCAGCGGCGTTTCCCAGGAGCTGCAAATAGCCCACGGAAATACCGGCGAACCTGGCGCCCGTGATCTCAGCCGACATGGTCAGCATTATGGGCAACGCGGAAATCATGAAGAAGCCAAGGACTATGCCGTTGACCATATTAAGCGCATAACCCTTGGAGAGCATCAGGGCAACGATGGAGGCAGTTCCTATCACAGATGCCAGTATTAGAAATGGCTTCCGCCTCCTTATTTTGTCTGAAACCATGGGAATGATAATGCACCCGATCATGCCGCTGAGAATTAATACCGCGGAGATGGTGCCGGCATCGGTCATGGCAATCTGATGCAGTTCGTTCAGCATTTTTTCCAGCCAGGTAGCCAGCCCGTTGAAAACTCCTATACCTATCATTGCTATAAATCCGAGAATCACAAAGTCCCTCATCTTTAGAATATGCTTGATGCCCTGCCAGCCGGTGATTTCCTGGTGTACTTCTATTTCTCTCGGAGGTGTTGCCGGATTGGTCTTTACCAGCGAGAAGAATAATAAGATACCCAAAATGCCCATGGCGCCGTAGATTATGAGCATTGTTTCATAGCCCAGGGATTGCACCAGCGCTGGCGTGGCACCTAAACCTATCATCATGCCGATGAAAAGTGCCATGGAGCCCAGCCCCACTGCGGTTGCCTCTTCTTTCTGTGGAAACCATGTTATGGCAAGCTTGGTAATACCGTTCAGTATAAAAGGCTGTCCTATGGCAATTCCTATCTGGGATATCAGGAGTATGGTAAATGAGTCGGGACTTACCAGGCGGAGCGTGGCGAACATGCCGGTAAAAAGGACGCCTATGCCCACGCCGTATTTAAAGCCCTTCTTATCGATTATCATGCCAGCAGGCATGGTTAGCAAAACCTGCACCAGAGGGAAAACCAGCGTGAACCACATGACGCTGCTTGCTGGTATGCTGAAACGTTCTTCAAGAAAAGTGTCGATGGCGGCGAAGTTCAGCCAGTACAGCTGGGTAAGTGCCGATAGATACATATAGATAGCCAGAATGCCCCATCTGTATTTGTAGATTTTATATTCGCCCATTGCTTGCCCCCTCTCCATGTTTAATTATTTGCAGCTTGCGGCAAGGTTTGTGGTGCTTAACGGGTGTAGTATACAACTTGAAAAGTCACTTGAAAAGGGCAATGGGCAGACGTGAAAGGCTATTTCTAGATCTCTAAGGCGGGATTAATTGATGAGGTTTTGGTGTATGGGATAAGGTCGTTTGTTGAAATTGACTGCTTTTAGTCCAGGAAATTTGCCAGGAGCTGAGAAAATTCCCCGGCTTTTTGTTTGTAGGCGCTATGCCCGCAGCCTTCGAAGATATGTAGCTGGCAATCGGGAATCAGCTCTGCGGCAATGTAGGCATGAGCCGCAGGTACAATACGGTCCCCGGAACCCCAGACCAACAACGTAGGCATAGTCAGCTCACACAGCCGGTCCTGCAATACTGTAGTCTGCCCCCTCAATGTTGTCATGGTCTTCCCTAAGTCCATCTTGACCCTGGTAATAGGGTTGGAAAATCTAAAAGGAGCATAGAATAGGCGAGCCAGCCATTTAACACCCTTTAAAACAGCAATGCCAGCCTCCCCGAGAGACCGGCAAAAAGCCGGATGAGACAGGAGCCTGACCCACAGCGCAGCTTCAATTCCCAGGCACCAGCTGCTTACCAGCACCAGCCCTTTTACTTTCTGAGGGAATTGTAGCGCGTAATGCAGGGCAATGCCGCCGCCAATCGAATGTCCTATTAAATGGAAACGCTCAATACCCAGTGCCTGCGATAAGTCTTCTATGAAGGCCACATATTCTTGTAGATGAAACTTATCGTTAGCCGACTGGCTGTGGCCGAAGCCGGGGAGGTCGGGGATATATACGCTGTAATGATTAGAGAGCTCTTCTGCGCTTTTTAGCCAGGCCCTGGCACCATCTCCACCCCCATGAATTATGACCAGCGGATCGCCTTGCCCACCGGAAAAATAGCGAATGTTGAGGCTGCCAAGTTTTATCCTTTTACTCTGCATATTGCTAGATATCTCGTTATTGCTTTTCTTAGATGAACAGGCTATTTAATATCTTCTCCCGCCTCCTCCGCCTCCTCTGCCGCCAGACCTACCCCCACCGCCACCACCGTAGGACCCGCCCCTACCGCCGCCGCCACCACTGTAGGAACCACCTCCTCTGCTATCAGAGCGAGGACGAGCACCACTAACAGATATTGCCCGGTTTTGTAGCATTTTGCCATTCAGACCGGTAATTGCCGCCTGGCCTTGAGACAAAGTCGGCATTTCAACAAAAGCGAATCCCTTGGATTGCCCGCTATACTTGTCCTTTATGACGCTTACAGATGATACTTCTCCAAAAGCGGTGAATTCTTCCCGCAATTCCTCTTCCGTCACCTCATATGCTAAGTTACCCACATAGATATTCAATTGGTACCTCCTTTCGTTGATGTATAATGGGAACATACATAGGCTGGGAATACCCGGCCTATGTATGTTCTTAAGGACAGACTAGCGTTATCTGCTTAGTTTGACCTTATTGTAGCAATCGCTACAATATACTGGTCTGCCTTCGCGCGGTTCGAACGGCACTTCGGTGTCTTTGCCACATTGTGCGCAAGTTGTGGGGAACATTTGCCGTTGCGACCTGAAGCCATTGCTGCTTCCGTAACGCTCTGACTTCCTTGCCTGTCGGCAGGGTTGGCAGCGCTTGGGCTCGTTGGTATAGCCTCTGGACGCGAAGAGCTCTTGTTCTTCAGCACTGAAGGTGAAGGTAGTTCCGCAATCGGAACACTGGATTGACTTATCCTCAAAACTCATCGGATGACCTCCTCTCTTAAATAGTTGGCTCGAGTTGTGGTCATCCAATACTTGGGTGGATGTAAACAATCTAACTAAGTTTGTGATAACCTAAACTGAGACCACTAAAGGAGTATTATACATTAAAGGGTAGCCCTTTGCAAGAGAGGGCGAAACTACACACGGATAGGGACTGCCAGGGCTAAAATGGCTACGTAGTTCATTTCAAGGTATAATAATGTGTCGCAGAAACTGGCGGCAATGCACTGGTTGCACGATTGAGGCCCAGTTGTTAGAGTGCTAGTTTGGAGGATTGAAATGGGGAAAATGATTGTCGTAGCTGGTAAAGGTGGTGTGGGCAAGACGGCTATAGCTGCACTGCTCATAGATTTGTTGTCTAAAAAAGGAGTGGTTCTGGCCATAGATGCCGATCCTGCCACCAACCTCAATATGGCTTTAGGTATGCCTCTGGGGGGAACTGTAGGCCGGGCTCGAGAGGATGTAACTGACGATATACAGAAGGGGCGCCTTTCGCCCACTGTTTCCAAGCAGGATGTTATTGATATGAAAATAAGGGAATCCCTGGTGGAGTCGGCGAAGATTGACCTGCTGGCTATGGGGCGGCCTGAAGGCCCGGGATGCTATTGTGCCGCAAATCACATGCTGCGCCTTTCCATAGACCGACTGGCTAAGAACTACGATTATACGGTTATCGATTCAGAGGCGGGCATGGAGCATATAAGCCGCCAGACAACACGGGATGTGGACTTCCTGCTTATTGTCTCCGACGTAACCATGCGGGGTATCACCACGGCGGCTAGGATGAAAGATTTAATTAAGGAAATGAGAACTAAGGTGGGGAAGGTATCTTTAGCAGTAAACCGGGTTAAGAATGGTCTGCCGCAAGAGATAGGGAAGGCGGTCAGCGATTTTGGCCTTGACCTTGTGACTACTATACCCGAGGACCAGAATCTTACCGATTTGGATATAAAGGGCAAGCCGATAATCGAACTTCCTGAAAATTCACCGCTCAGGCAGGCAGTAAAGGAAATAGTCTCTAAGCTTGCACTATGAATCGCTTGCGCGGGAGGGTATCAAATGGGGCTTAAGGATAAGAAATTGGTTAACCTGCAGGAAATTGAGGGTGCTGTAAGTCCGCATACAAGGCAAATTGACATGGCGCTGAAGACCAGGAAGGAAGCCCTTGAGTATGTCGCTGATGTGCCTAAATTAGCCGAGTTTATCGGTGGCAAGGCGGAATCACTGGGAATCGGCGAGGACTGGGCGATAAGCAAAGAGATCTTTCCTGGGGTGCAGGTCTTTTTTATTTTTAACCGCGCTGATGATGAGTTCCCCAGCAATCTGAGGGTCCTGTTCTCCGGTGACAGGATAAAGCTGATGAAGGGAGAAGACTTGGCCGGCTTCGTCATTCTCTATGTAATTCATATGCTTAGATATGTAAGGGATAGCAATCCGGGGAAGCAACTTCCCGAGGTTTGCTACAGGGTATAAAGCGTTTTCGTTTATCATTTTTACATTTTCAGCTGTCATTTCGGTATGCAATTTTTCCGGTGATGGCCACGCTGTGCTGGTAATGACAGTTTGAATGAGGTAGTAAATGGCAGATAAATCTAACTTGGATTTTGTGTTCAATCCCAAATCGGTGGCTGTAACCGGGATTTCGCCCAGCAGGGGCTATGACGCCATGGCGGAGACTTATTTGAGAGCCCTGGTCGAGTGTAAATTCAATGGCCCGATTTATGCCATTAATCCGAAAGGCGGTGAGTTTCGAGGGAGGAAGCTCTACCCTAGCGTTAAGGATATACCGGATTCGCTTGACTATGTCATCTGCTGTATTCCGGCGCCCGCGGTGCCGCAGCTGATTAGAGATTGTGCTACCAAGGGTGTGAAGACGGTGCAGTTTTTTACCTCCGGTTTCGGCGAAAATGGCACAGAGGAAGGCATAAGGCTGGAGGCGGAGGTTTGTGCTCTTGCCAAGCAGGGTGGCATCAGGCTTATCGGTCCTAATTGCATGGGAGTATATGCTCCCAAATCCGGCCTATCTTTCGCCCCTGATTATCCCACAGAAAGGGGGCAGGTGTCTTTTATTTGCCAGAGCGGCGGCAACGCCATTTATTTCATCAGGTATGCCGCTCAGCGCGGCGTTCGTTTCAGTAAGGTGATTTCCTTCGGTAACGCGGCAGATATTAATGAGAATGAGCTGCTGGAGTATCTCACTGATGATCCTGAGACTGGAATCATAGCTGCCTATATTGAGGGATTTAAGGACGGAAGGCGTTTCAGTAAAGCCCTGAGAA
>MGOH01000021.1:0-1253 GCA_001795315.1 Chloroflexi bacterium RBG_19FT_COMBO_48_23 | reverse complement strand
CGGTGATAATGATGAAAGGCGGCCGTACTGAGGCTGGGGCAAGAGCGGTGGCTTCACACACCGGTGCTCTGGCTGGTTCAGCAAAGATATGGGAGGGGCTTTTGCGGCAGGCAGGCGTCATTTCCGTAGCTACTCTGGAGGAGCTGGGCGATATTCTGGTTACTTTTCTCTATTTGCCTGCACCTCATGGGCGGAGACTAGCTGTTATTGATATTGGTGGTGGGGCGGCGGTTGTGGCTACCGACGTTTATGTTACTGCCGGTCTCGATTTGCCGCAACTGCCTGAAGATTTGCGACGGAAAGTAAGGGGATTTCTCGACCCTAATGCCGCCGGGCTGAGCGTTAACAACCCTCTTGACCTGGGAGGTCAATTCTTTAATACAATAGGAACCTATCCCGTTATGAAAATGCTGGTTGATGATAGCGGTATAGATGTCCTCGCCTTTCATTTGCATTTGGGCATCCATCCGCCGTTTCCTTATCTACCAAGGGAGTTTGCTTTTGTGCTACTGGATAATGCTATTAAAGTATACAGTGAGACAGGCAAACCGATGGTGGTGGTCATTGACCAGCTTACTAATATTGGAAGCTGGGAAACTGCAATTGCCTGCCAGGAAAGATGTCAACAGGCGCGAATCCCTGTTTATTTCTCAGTACACGGCGCAGCCATAGCTCTCGACCGGTTTATAAGTTATCACGAAAAAAGGTGAGGTTGATAAGAAATGACAAGGCAGAATTTAGATGCATTATTTACGCCGATTACCATCAAAGGCTTGCAAATCAGGAACCGGATAATAATGGCGCCGCTGCAGCTGGGCTTGGGATTCCGTAGCCAAAGGGCAAGGGCTTTTTATCTCGAGCGTGCCAGGGGAGGTGCAGGTGCCATCACCTTGCCGGCTACAGCGGTGGATATTTTAGCCTCTGACGAAGCCTGGGGCAAAAGTGGAGCTTTAGCTTCATTCTTGCAGGGTCTATCTTCTCTTGCGGCAGATATTCACAATGCCGGTGCCAGGGTGGGCATTCAGTTATGGCACGGCTTTCATTTTCCTGCCGGGCTCAGCGGCATGCAGGGAGAATTGATTGCCCCTTCGCCCACGGGTGATGCCAGGGAACTGAAGGCGGCGGAGATTAAGGTAATAGCTGGCAAGTTTGCTGCTGCTGCTGCAAACGCTAAAGGAGCCGGGCTGGATTTTGTAAATATTCACGGTGCCCATGCCTATCTGCTGCATCGGTTTTTCTCGCCGCTGGATAAC
>MGOH01000020.1:681-7036 GCA_001795315.1 Chloroflexi bacterium RBG_19FT_COMBO_48_23 | reverse complement strand
ATCCCAAGTATGGGATTCATTTTAAGCATCGAACCCATTAAAGCCTGTACTTTGCCAATACGTCCTCCTCTGGCCAGATACTCCAGAGTATCAAGCGTAATTCTGCTATGTATGCGTGGAATAGTTTTTGATATCATATCGGCGAGTTCACTAAGGTTGGCTCCAGACAAAGCCTTTCTGGCTGCCTCCATAACCAATAACCCTTGCCCCATTATACCAAGCATAGAATCGACAATTTCGACCTGGCATTTTCTCTTCATCAATTCTACTCCTTGTGTCGCTGCATCATAGGTGGCGCTCAGCTTGCGGGACACAAACACACCCAGAATTTCATTACACTTCATAGCCAAATCGTCAAAGACTTCAGCAAAGAAACCAGGACTGGGGGCAGAGGTAGAAGGCAAAGTAGAACTATTTTCCAACTTCTGGTAAAAGTCCTCAGAACTCAGGTCGACCCTATCTCTATAGGTCTCCTGCCCAAAGTGGACATGCAATGGTATGACCGTGATTTCCAACTCTTTGACCACCTCAGGCGGCAGGTCAGACACGCTATCAGTAACAAGTTTAACCACGACTTCCTCCTTTACCAAAGACTGCTTATCGCATTATCCTTTGCCGAGTACCTAGGACTGCTAGGTATTATATTCTACTGCTGCTGCCGAATACAATAGGCTGATTCTAGCATGAAAACAAAAAATTCTCGAAAAGCTCTCAGTTTAACAACCGGTACGACACAGCCATCTACTTGGTCTGACAGGCAGAAGAATTCACACGGCAATGTTTACACTTGCCGTCACAGGGCTCAACATGAATGGTGACATTGGTTCGAGGCAATCTTGCCTGAATATCAATCTCCAACAAGTCACAAACCTGGTGAGCCTGCTCCAGGCTAAAACCTTTGGCCATTACAAGATGAAGGTCTATATAGCGCTGGTTTCCAGAGCGGCGGGTGCGTAATTGATGGAAACCAACTATCTGACTGCCTTGCTCGGCTAAGCAGGATTCTATCACCGCCTGATCAGAACGTGGAAGGCTGGCGTCCACCAGTCCAAGAAGCGGTTTGCCTAATGTATCATAGGCTATTTTTGCAATATAAATCGCCATACCAATAGCCATTATCGGATCAAAAATGCTAAGTCCAGTAAGGCGCGCCACGAGCAGTCCAACCAAAACTGCTGCGGTAGAGTAGATATCACCAGTGATGTTGCGGGCGTTGGCCTCCAGTACCACCGAGCCGGTAGCTCGGGAAACTTTTAGCAAGTGGCGCGAAAGCAGAATACTGGCGACCATGGAGACCGCCATTGCCCCAATGCCTGCCTCAGCCATCTCGATAGGAGTCTTGTTTACTATACGCTCGGCTGATGAATATACTATCACTGCAGCAGCAATAAAGATAAGTACCCCCTGCACCACACCAGCTATATCTTCCACCTTGCCATGTCCAAAGGGATGCTCCTCATCAGCCGGCTTGGTGGCAATGCGAACGGCAAAAAAAGTGACCAGCCCAGCGAAGAGATCAAGAAAGCTATCCGCCGCCTGGGCAAACACGCTTATGCTGCCGCTAATCCAGCCAACAATCACCTTAAGCAGTATAAGGCTGACAACGACCCCAATTAAAAGGTTAGCAGCCCCTCTTTCAGTTGAAAACATAAGATAGCTTTTTCCTTTGTTACAATTAGTTTTTCGGGCTACGAGTTTACCACCTGTGCCTTGACAAAACAAGTCTATCGCACACATGGTCTATGAACCATTCAATATATTGCTCGCCAGACCCAGCTTTGATATTATAGGTACGCCCTTTTTAGTAAGATTGAGCTTAAGCAACTTTCAAGGTGCCTAATTACAATGAATGTCGGCCTGATTTACGACCCGGTCTATCTAGACCACGATACCGGAACACATGTCGAGAATGCCCAGAGATTGGTAGCCATCATGTCAAATCTTGAGGAGAACAATCTTAAGGACAAGCTTGTCTTACTATCACCCCGCGCCGCCACAATTGACGAATTAGCCGCAGTGCACGCCCCCGAATACATCTCCACAATCCAAAATCAAGCGGAAAGAGGAGGCGGCTGGCTTGACCCTGATACCGTGACGTCACCTGGCTCATACAATGCGGCTATCCATGCTGCCGGTGGTGCTTTGACAGCAGTCGATGCAGTGATGAACAGGCAGGTTAACAGCGCTTTCGCCCTGGTCAGGCCACCAGGGCATCACGCCACATGCTGGCAAGCCATGGGCTTCTGCCTGTTCAACAACATAGCTATAGCTGCCAAGTACGCCATGGCTAACTTCGACATCCAGAGAATACTTATCGTCGATTTCGATGTCCACCACGGCAACGGCACACAGGACACTTTCTATGCCGACCCGCACGTCCTCTATTTCTCCACTCACGAATACCCATTCTATCCGGGAACCGGTAGCATCGATGAGACCGGAGCCAGAGACGGCGAAGGCTTCACTGTTAATGTGCCACTTCTGGCTGGCTGGGGAGATGACGAATATCAAGCAGTCTTCGAAGATATATTGGCACCGGCAGCCGAACGCTTCGAACCACAGCTAATTATGGTCTCCGCTGGCTATGATGCCCACTGGGCTGACAGCCTGGCTTCAATGCAGGTAAGTATATCCGGTTTCGCCCGCCTGGTAGAAATCACCAAAACCCTGGCCGACATGTTGTGCCAGGGACGCATGGTGTTCACCCTGGAAGGCGGATATCATCTTGAGGCGCTGGCCCTATCCGTAGGTGCCACGCTTGATATTCTAAGGGGAAACCGACAAATCTCCGACCCCTTGGGCAAACAAGAGTCCAGAACAAAGCCGGTAAATTTCGACAACTTCATAAGAATGGTAAAGGACATGCACGAACTGTAAAATCAATCGGCAGTCCAAGAAAATTCTAACCTATTCCAGAGACCGCAGCTAAGTCAGGCAGAAGTCTCGACCTGATTTCGCAAGGAGGATAGTCTGCCCCAATTACCCTTTTCCCAAACTACCAGAAGCTGCCCGGCAATGCACAGTGAAGAGTAGATTCCGGTAGCGATGCCGATGAGAAGCGCCAATACCAGGTTATGGGTAGTTGTTCCGCCAAGCAGAAAAAGCGCTACTATAACGAAAAGAGTAGCCAGACCTGTATTTAAAGAGCGACCCAGAGACTCGGTGATACCGCAGTTTGCTGTCACTTCAAAGTCACGGCTCACCCCTCGCTTCACATTCTCTCGGATTCGGTCAAAGACAACCACAATGTTGTTGACACTGACGCCGACAACCGCTAACACGCCGGTAACAAACAAGGCGTCAACTTCCACCCCAGCCACCCAGCCCAAAATTGAGAAGACAGCGATAACCACCACCAAATCGTGCACCAGGGCGATAACAGCGCAGGTGCCCCACCGAATGGGATTGGGCATCTTGCGGAATGCCCAGGAAATATAGAGCAAGATGCCTACAGAAGCAACTACAATAGCTATAATAGTGTTACGCACCGTCCCTGCAGCTACAACCGGCGAAACGCTGTAAAGGCTGCTAATTGTAAGCTTTGCATCCAATCCTGTCTCTAAACCTTCCTTTAGCCTCGTGTTTTCTTCAGCAGATATTTCGGGGAGCCGAATAAAGAACTCTTCTTCGCCAGCAGGCTGAACAACAGCCCTATCATAACCCAGGTCAGTTAATTCCTGGCGCAACTGGCTTAGCTCTACTCCCTTATCGAAACTCAAGGTCATGGCAGTACCGCTGCTGAAATCTACTCCCGGCTTCAGCCCGAAAACAGCCAGTGAGATTATGCCCGGAATTATCACTATTGCCGAGATAAGAAAAAACCAGAGTCTTTTACCAACTAAATCAATCATTGCTTCAATACTCCATAAGCGCCAGGGCTTTTTGCTACCCCAAGTCCTACGAATGTACGCATGAAAGTCCTGGTAACCACAACCTGTGTAAACATACTCAAGGCTGTGCCGATGAATAGAGTGGTGGCAAAACCTATGACCAAGAAATTACCGAACGTATTCCCCAGCCAATAGAGGACGGCACAGGCGATAAAGACGGTCACGTTGGCATCCAAAATAGCCGACCAGGACTGGCGGAAGCCTTCCTCTACCGCCGCACCCAGAGTACGCCCTCGTCTCAATTCCTCTTTCAAACGCTCAGCCACAAGAACGTTCCCATCTACTCCCATACCTATGGATACAATAAAGCCGGCAATGCCCGGGAGCGTCAAAACCACAGGGAGCAGCTTAAAAATAGCCAGGTTCAATGCTACAAAGACCAGCAGCGCCAGGCAAGCCACAAAACCGGAGAAACGATAATAGGCAATCATAAATATAATTACCATGGCTGACCCGATTATCCCTGCCATCAGACTTTTCCTCAGAGAATCTTCTCCCAGGGTAGCCCCAATATCTCTGCGTTCAACCACAGTCAGGGGCACATCCAGGGAGCCAGAGTTAAGCTGTATAGCCAGTGTCCTGGCTTCGTCTAGCTTCACTCCAGTGATAACCCCTTTCTCCTTAATAACGGCTTGCACCGTCGGAGCCGAAATGAGCTGGTCGTCTAAGAATATACCCAGAGGTTTTTGCAAGTTGCGCTGGGTAATCTGCTCAAAAAGAATGGCGCCTTCCGTATTCCATTCGAAGGCAACCTCAGGCTCATTGGTCTGTGGCGTTAAAACTACCTGGGCATTTGGCTTTAGATACTTGCCGGTGAGCTCCCTTTCCTGGCCATCACTGCCTTTAGCCTTAGCAATGACCCATTGCGGGTTGCCTTCCTCATCGAGCACCGGCTCGCCATCCTCACCAAGCGTAATCTCTCTGAAATCAAGCTCAGCCGTCTGGCCGATAAGCTTAATCGCCTCGTCGATATCCGTGACCCCTGGGAGCTGGACCAGAACAAAACTGCCTCGCTCATTCCGAATTGTCTGTACTATCGGCTCGGTCACACCGTAGGCATTAACGCGCCGCTCGATTTTCAGCTTCACACTTTCGATAACATCGGCATCGGTCTGTGCCGGGTCTTTCTTCGTCAGATCAATGCTGTAAACTAAATGGCTGCCTCCTTTGAGGTCAAGCCCTAACTTAAACTCATCTCTGCCGAATATGTCACTGCCCGGCAATATCACCCATACGCAAAAGGCGAAAAGAATCAGTATGAAAATTAGTAACGGGGTGTTTCCTTTTCTCAATTTACTACCTTTTCCTCAGAATCTAATATAACAACAGCACGAGATTTTAGCCTAAGCCAACAATTTTAGCAAGCCATGCCGCACTGCCGTTTCTCCAACTCTTTACGCACCAGCTCTATGGCTTCCTCCCGTGTGCTCAATTCACCAGCCACCTGAGCCTCACGTACCTCGGTCAGAAGCTCACCAATCAGACGCCCCGGACTCAAGCCAAAAATATCCATTAAATCATGTCCGTCAATCAGTTTGACCGGCAAAACTTCAGACTCCTGTTTCACATGCTCGGTCAATATATAATTAATCAAAAGATTATGCTGTTTCCATTCCTCAATGTCAAGCCGCGGCCCATTAGTGGCCAGATAATCGGCCAGCGCCAGAAACAGAATATCGATACCAGCATCCTCGGCATCACGGAAATAGCGATAAATAGCCCGGCTGGTAGGCAAACCTTCGTTAGCCATCTGGGCGGGACGGAGATGGTGATAAACAAGATTTTCCACCAACCTTATCTCCCGATTGCTGAACCGCAGCCGCTCTAAAATCTCAGCCGCTACACCTGCTCCCTGCTTGGTATGCCCCAGAAAACGTGTCCTGCCCGTTTCATCAACTGTCTTGGTCGCCGGTTTGGCGATATCATGCATCAGTGCTCCCAGCTTAAGCAGTATCCTTCGATTGCTGCCGCCGGACACATCCTCATCAAAATGCCGACTTATCTCCTCAGACCACGGGGTGACTGTCAACAGGTCCTTTTTTCCATACTTCCACCGGCTCTCCCGTAGCAAAAACTCGGCAGTAGCTATCGTCTCCACAGAATGGTCAAAGACATCCCAATAGTGCACGTTCGGCTGCTCCACCCCTTTCATCTCCTCCAGTTCAGGAATTATCGCGGTGAGCAGGCCTAACTTATCCAGATAGCGCACAATCTCACCAGAACCCGACAGAGACAGCATCCTCACTATCTCTTCACGCAGCCTTTCCCCGGGAACCAGCTTGGCCAATCGGCAATCTTTTCTAATTAAACTCTCGGTTCCAGGCTCAATCTTAAAGCCCAGCTCAGCAGCCAGCCTGACCCCCCGCAGCAACCTCGCCGCATCTTCCTCAAAAATCTGCTGGCTCACTGCCCGTACCAGTTTCTTCCCCAGGTCGCTCTTTCCAGAAAACGGGTCAATAAGCTGA
>MGOH01000020.1:0-290 GCA_001795315.1 Chloroflexi bacterium RBG_19FT_COMBO_48_23 | reverse complement strand
GTGTATAGTCTATATCAGGCTTTTTTAGAGAGATAGCCAGAGACGAAGCAATCCCTGCGGGTGGTAGAAATAATCGAGATTGCTTCGCCCTGGCTATCTGGAGGTTAATGCATTATTTAACGCATTGAAAGCGTTGATGCGCCATTTAACTGGGCTGATACCCAGCTCATCACAGCCACTCTCAATCGCAGCTCGCACCTCGTCATTGACAAAGCCATTGTGATTTTTATCGCTTCTCAGGGCGAAGAGCAGGCCGGCCAGTCCGGATACATGGGCTGCGGCCATTGAAG
>MGOH01000019.1:12265-12436 GCA_001795315.1 Chloroflexi bacterium RBG_19FT_COMBO_48_23 | reverse complement strand
TCTGATTCCCATGTAGAGATAAGTGTCGTCGGTACCCGGCGGAGGTCCGGTGGCGGCAATGGCTAGCATAGTGCCGTCAGAAGCGAACTCCGGCGAATATTCGATGGCGAAGACGTCGGCATTTGACCAGCCTGTAGCACCAGTGCTCATGTCTGTCCAGCCGCCGGGAAA
>MGOH01000019.1:11440-11764 GCA_001795315.1 Chloroflexi bacterium RBG_19FT_COMBO_48_23 | reverse complement strand
GGCTTCATCTCTCGATTTGACATAAAATGTATAAGTGCCATCAGGTAAATCGGTGTAGGTCTTGGTAGTATCAGCGTTGAATGGAGAATAGTCGGTATCATAGCCTTCCAAATAATATGAATAGGTCAGGTTAGTGGTTAGGGTTTTATCATCGCTGCCGGTCCATTCGAAGGTTACTTTGTTATAGCTGATGGTTTCGTTCGGGGCGCTGGTGATTACTGTTTCAGGTTGTGTGGTATCCTGGGGTGGTACTTCTGGTGGTGGGGTTGTAGGTGACACCGGAGGTGTTATGGGCTGAGGACTGCAAGCGACAGTTACTAGAAT
>MGOH01000019.1:0-11416 GCA_001795315.1 Chloroflexi bacterium RBG_19FT_COMBO_48_23 | reverse complement strand
TAGAATTCCGGGCTTACTGATTGTTTTCATCAGGCGACTTCCATAGTCTTACTATGCTTCGATTCTAACATAATTGCGTAGAAACATCACATTCGAGGTCTTTGACACTCGGACATAAAGTTGATAAGCTTTGATAAGCTTCTGAGGAGGTTAACTTGCCTGAGAAAAAGAGTAAAGTAGAAATGGAAAAAATCGTCTCGCTGTGCAAGCGGCGGGGCTTTATTTTCCCAAGCAGCGAGATATACGGTGGATTAGGGAGCTGCTGGGACTACGGGCCGCTGGGGGTGGAGTTGAAGCGGAATGTAAAAGACGCCTGGTGGCGCGCAGTGGTTCAAGAGCGGGATGACATGGTTGGTATAGATGCCAGCATAATGATGCATCCCCAGACATGGGTAGCTAGCGGTCACGTTGAGGGTTTTTCTGACCCCCTGGTAGAATGCAAGGCTTGTCACTTCAGATGGCGAGCTACTGATTTGAACGGCACAAGCTGCCCCGATTGTAGTGGTGAGCTAACGGAGCCAAAGCAGTTCAACCTGATGTTCAAGACTTTTATGGGGCCAGTGGAGGATGATGCCAGCGTTGTTTATCTGCGACCGGAGACAGCTCAGGGTATTTTTGTTAACTTCGATAATGTACTGACTACCTCGAGGAGGAAGCTGCCTTTTGGTATTGCACAAATGGGCAAGTCCTTTCGCAACGAAATCACGACTGGTAACTTCATCTTCAGAACCAGAGAGTTTGAGCAGATGGAGGTTGAGTACTTCGTAAAGCCTGGCACAGATGAGAAGTGGTTCGATTACTGGGTGAAGGAGCGCTTCGATTGGTACTTAAAGCTTGGAATCAACGAGGAAAACCTGCATCTTCGTAAGCATGGGAAGAAGGAACTGGCTCATTATGCTAAGGACTGCTACGATATTGATTATCTTTTTCCTATGGGTTGGGCGGAGCTAGAGGGTATTGCCAACCGGGGCGATTTCGACCTTGTGCAACATGCCAAGTATAGCGGAAAAACCTTGAGCTACTTTGATGAGGAGGCTGGGGAGCATTATACGCCCTATGTTATTGAGCCCTCGGCGGGTGTTGACCGCTCGACGCTGGCTTTCATTATAGACGCTTATGATGAGGAGTTGGCTGAGGGCGAAACCAGGGTGGTTTTGCATTTTCATTCAACATTAGCTCCAATCAAAGTCGCTATTCTGCCTTTGAGCAGAAATGAAAAGCTGGTGCCGCTATCGAGAGAGGTATATACGGAGATTCGGCGCCATTTTATGACGCAGTATGATGATGCCCAGAGTATAGGTCGGCGCTATCGCCGCCAGGACGAAATAGGCACTCCTTTCTGCGTGACCATTGATTTTCAGTCGCTGGAGGACAAACAGGTTACTATTCGAGAACGCGATAGCATGGCGCAGATTAGACTGCCGATAAGTGAACTGGTTAAGACATTACAGGCTAAGCTAAGCGGTGAGCCTTTTGATGCACAGCCTTTGTGGGCAACTAGAACACCTGACGCTTTGGAGCAATGAAGATTCTTCATTTTGCTGATCTCCATCTGGGTATGGAGACTTATGGCAGTGTTGACCCGGCTACGGGGTTATCGACCAGGCTGCTCGATGTTCTCAGGGCTCTGGACGAGATAGTTGAGTATGCAGTAGCCAATGGTGTAGACCTTGTTCTCTTCTGCGGTGATGCCTATAAAAACCGTGACCCTTCCCAGACCCAGCAGCGAGAATTTGCCAAACGGCTCAGGCGGCTATCCGAGAACGGCATCCCGGTTTTCCTATTGGTAGGTAATCATGATCTGCCCAACGCAGTTGGCCGAGCTACTGCTGTGGAGATTTTTGACACTTTGGCTGTTAACCATGTTTATGTTGGCAACCGGCCGGATGTCTACCGTATCCAAACCAAGCGAGGTAACATTCAAGTAGTGGCTTTGCCGTGGCTGAGGCGAAGTGCTTTGCTGAGCAAAGAAAGAACGAAGAACCTTAGCATATACCAGGCGAATGATCAGCTTCAGGAAATGATGACCCGCAGACTGTTGGACGTTATTTCTGACCTCGACCCAAGCTTGCCCACATTGCTGGCTGCTCATGTCTCAGTAGCTACAGCTAAACCGGGGTCGGAGAGAAGCATGATAGTCGGCAGGGACCCTGTCTTGCTGTTGGGGAATGTTGCTCAGCCTGTTTTTGACTATGTAGCTTTGGGGCATGTTCATAGGCAGCAAGTTTTAATACAAAATCCACCTGTGGTCTATGCTGGTAGCCTGGAGCGTTTTGACTTCGGCGACGAAGGCGAAGACAAAGGCTTCTTTGTGGTTGATATTGAATTGAGGGGCAAGGAAAGGCGCGTAACCTACGAATTCCATAAAGTTAATGCCCGGCGCTTTGTGACGCTCGAAATTTACATTGATATTGGAGATGTGGAGCCTAATACTACTGTTTTGAAGGCTATTGCTCAGCATGAGGCGGAAATTAAAAATGCTATAGTGAGGGTCCAGCTTTCCCTGCCGGGTGCTGTGGAAGCTTCGCTTCGCGACGCAAAAATAAGTGAAGTTCTCAGAGCGGCTCATTATGTTACCATCGCCAAAGAAGTCAGGCAGGAGGCGCGTCTCAGGTTGGGTGAGTGGACAAGCCATGAGTTGACCCCGGTTGAAGCACTAAAGAAATATTTAGAGACTAAGGAAGTACCTGATGAACGAAAAAAGGTTTTACTCGAATATGGAGGGAGTCTGATGTGGGAAGCAGAGCAAGAAGTAGAAGAAAGTATGGAGGTTGGAGGTTAGGATGAAAATAGGGTTTGGCTTAAGGGCTAAAATACTTATCCCCTTTTTGGCGTTATCATTTATCTCGCTGGGTGTTATCAGTTCGCTTTCGCTTCGCAGCATATATCAGATCAGCTATGTTGTTAGAGAGAATAGTGTTACCATGGGAGAAGAAGTTGAACGTCAGAGCATAGCAGCGTTGGAGGATCTAGGCAGGAGATTGATACAGCGGCGGGCATTGAACGTTTCCAACGAGATAAGGCTATTTATGCGATACCATCCGAATGCAACTATTTCTGAACTTAAAGATAGCGGGGAACTGGCCGATATAGCGGTGCAACGTGTTGGGCTAACCGGATATACTATGGTTTATGATAAAACAGGCACTGTCTATTTCCATAATGACCCCAAGCTGGTTGGTGTGAATTTGCTTAAGGTGGGTGGTGAGCCTGTCTATTTTTCGTCTATTTTAGAGAGGAGTTTTGAGGGAGAGGCCTCAGGCTATTATGATTGGGAAGATGATAAGGGCGAGGTCAGGGCGAAATACATGCATTGCATACCCGTAGAAGGGGCAGACCTTGTTGTGGCAGCAAGTACCTATATTGACGAATACTCAGCGCCTGTCGAAGACTTGTTAGACCAGATAACTGCCGTAGTTTTGGCTACAAACCAATATATAGATGAGGAAGTGAGGAAAGCGCAGTTGATGCTCATTATTGTTTTCGGTGGTATGATTCTTATTGCCACTGGAGTGATATTTTTACTATCAAGGGCAATAACCCGACCAATATTGGCGCTGACCAAGGGCGCTGAAGTCATAGCGAAAGGTGAACTTGACTATAATATTGAGGCTGACACCGGTGATGAAATCCAGCTGTTGGCTGAGCAGTTCAATGATATGGCCAAGGCTTTAAAGGAGTCCTATACTGACCTGGAACGAAAGGTTGAAGATCGCACCAGGCGAGAGCGGCAGAGAGCGGAGCAGTTGCGTACCATAAATGAGGTAGGTCGCAAGATTAGCTCTATCGTCAAGCTTGATGAACTATTGCCCTATGTAGGCAACCTGCTCCGCGAAACTTTTCACTATTATAATGTCAACATCTTTCTCTTGGAACCGAGCTCTGGCAAGCTTGCACTCAAAGCGTTGTGTCTCAGTGGCCAGAAGAGTGTTATACCAGTAGGTGTACCGCTGGAAGTAGACCAGGAGAGTATAGTGGGTTGGGTAGCACAGACAGGTGAACCGATCCTGGCAAATGATGTAAGCGAGAATCCCAGATACCGTGCTGTAGAGGCGTTAAGAGAAACCAAGTCTGAGCTTGCTGTTCCTGTGAGGATTGGAGGCAAGGTTATTGGAGTTTTAGATATTGAGAGCATCGAGGTTGATGCTTTTGGCGAGGCAGACCTATTCACTGCCCAGACACTGGCTGACCAATTAGCTGTGGCTATTGAGAACGCTCGTCTTTATGAGGAGACACGACAAATAGCAGTTATGGAAGAACGTAACCGCATGGCAAGAGAAATTCATGACACGCTGGCTCAAGGATTCAGTGGCATTATCCTGCAACTGGAAGCAGCCGAACAGACCTTGGGTGGTGAAGCCTCAGCTGCGGAGCGCCATTTAAACCAAGCCCGAAGCCTGGCTCGAAAGAGCCTGGCTGAAGCGAGGCGGTCGGTATGGAATCTCCGGCCTCAGGCTTTGGAACAGGTGTCTTTAGTTGAGGCGCTTAAGCAGGAAGCAGATAAATTCAGCCAGAGTGTTGGGGTGAGTGCGAAGTTCAATGTTTTTGGTGTAAGGCGAGACTTACAACCTGATCTGGAAACAGTTCTTCTTCGTATTGGCCAGGAGTCTCTGACCAATGTGAGGAAACATGCCAAGGCTACTGAAGTGGAGATAAATCTGACGTTTGATGAGGCAGCAGTGGAAATGAGCATTCGAGATAATGGCGTTGGTTTCAAATCGGTAGCGGCAAGCGGTGATGAGAAGAAACGGGGTGCCTTCGGATTGATAAGTATGCGAGAACGGGCTCGAGGTTTAGGAGGTATGCTTGAAGTGCAGAGCAGGAGAGGTAAAGGAACGCTGGTGAGAGTGGTTATTCCTACCAGCAAGGAGGTTTCGTAGTGGACTCTATAAAAATTTTGATTGCTGATGACCATCCAGTTGTGAGAGAGGGGCTGTTTGCCATGTTGAGCAGGGAGGTTGACTTTGAGGTGGTTGGAGAGGCTAAAGACGGAGTGGAAGCATTGAATAAAACCAAAGAGTTGAAACCAGATGTAGTGCTTATGGACCTTCGGATGCCGGAGATGGACGGCGTCGAAGCTATGCGCCAGATAAAGTCAGTTATGCCTGATGTTAAATTCATAATCCTTACAACCTACAGTGATGACGAATATATATTTAGTGGTATAGAGGCTGGTGCTCGGGCATATCTGCTTAAGGATGCTCCGAGAGATGATCTGTTCAAGGCAATAAGGACTGTTTATCGGGGCGAGTCGCTTATTCAGCCAGTGGTGGCATCGAAATTGCTTGATCGTTTCTCCGAACTATCTAGACGGACACCATCTGGTGAGGATCTTTCCGGCCGAGAGCTTGAAATATTGTGCCTTATGGCTAAAGGCTCGGCTAATAAAGAGATTAGTGCTCAACTTAACATTGCCCAAAGTACGGTGAAGACGCATATTGCTAATATTTTTCAAAAGCTGGGAGTGAGTGACCGTACCGAAGCTGTGACTCGAGCCATTAAGAAAGGTATTATTCGTCTTTAGTCATACTAAAGTACTACTCGGTATAGGAAAAAAGGTTGACTTTGAAGTCAACCTTTTTCTGTATGTGAAACCAACCACTCTCCTGATGGTGTAACCGATCTGAGACGGTAAACTTAAAACTAAGGTTACTGGCTAAGATACAGGCTGTGCCAGAGAAAGCTAGGCCTTGATATTAGGAGAGATGTAATGGGAAAAATAAAGTTGCTCATAGTAGATGATAATGAAGTAGTAAGGGAGGGGCTCAAAAGCATTCTCGAGCCTCAAGCTGATATAGATGTGGTTGGAGAGGCTGTGGATGGTCTGGACGGAGTGGTACAAGCGGAAAAATTGAAACCTGATGTCATTTTGATGGATGCCCACATGCCCGGTATAGATGGCACAGAGGCAACCCGCCGTATAAAGAGAAGTTTGCCTGATGTCAAAATCTTGTTTCTAACGGTCTATGGCGATTATGTGGGCTCAGCGCTCGATGCTGGTGCTAGTTGGTATCTGACTAAAGATTGCAGGCGCCAGGACTTGATGGAAGCCATCAGGGTTTTAGCGCGAAGCTCCCGAGTCAAAGCAGAGAAGGCCGATTGAGAGAAATCAGACAGCGGCCCTAAGCATAATCTAAAAAGTCTCTTCGTTCTCTGTCCTCGAAATTACTGATATTCCGGCTATTTTAAGCTGTCTAAAACTGTCTCGTAGTTGCCAATGATGCTGCGGATGACATCGCCGACGCTCTTTACTTCCTTTATCATACCGGCTATGGAGCCGCAGTAAGCCTCACCGTTGACCATGTCGCCTTCGAACTGTCCGGTTCGGGACCGGCTGCTGCCAATGAAGGCTAGGAGCTCTTCAACTGAAGCCCCAGCCGCTTCCATTTCCAGTATTTTAGTGGCTACTTCGTTCTTTAATACTCTGGTTGGTCCAAGTTTCCTGCCTGTAATAGCGGTGTCGATGTCGCTAGCTTTTAGTATTGCTTCTTTGAAATTTGGGTGAGCGACACACTCGTTAGTAGCTATGAAAAGTGTGCCCATCTGGACGCCATCGGCACCCAGTGCCAGAGCGGCTACTACACCTCTGGCATCAGCAATGCCACCGGCAGCCACCACTGGAATTGTCACTGCATCTACCACCTGAGGTATCAAGGTGAAAGTGGTTAGTTCGTCTAGGCCGTTGTGGCCACCTGCTTCATAGCCCTCGGCAATGACTGCATCCACGCCTCGCCTCTCGGCGCTTTGTGCGTGTCGCACTGCTGCAACCACATGGAGGACTTTTATCCCGGCTTCTTTGAACCGGCTTGTGTATAGAGCTGGGTTACCAGCAGCCGTTACCGCTACATTTACCTTAGCATCAATGACCGTGGCGACAAGCTCCTCGATTTGTGGATTGTTCAATATAGGTAAATTAACTCCGAAAGGTTTGGAGGTTAAGCTTTTGGCTATTTTTATTTGTTTTTTCAGATTTTCCATCTGGTCACCATTGCGACTCATTCCTGCAGTTGGACTTATTAGGCCTAAACCTCCGGCATTGGAAACTGCAGCAGCTAACTCAGCATTTGCAATCCATACCATTCCCCCTTGAATTATGGGGTATTCTATGCCCAGCAGGTCACAAAGTCTGGTTCTTTTCATTGCTTAGACCTCCGTTATTTATATATTAACCCTAAGTTCCATGATGCAATTTGTGGCCCCCATGAAGAGAGCGAAGCGAATTTCATGGAGTGTTGATTAATTTGAATTCTAGCACGTCTACAAGTCCCATATCAGTCAACCTAAGTTCGGGTATTACCGGTAAAGCGATGAAGGAAAGGAGCGCAAAGGGAGCTGGTGGAACATGCCCTAATCCAGATGCGGTTTTTTCTAGCTTCTCAAATTTTTTTACGACTGTCTCCAGAGGCTCGGTTGAAAGCAATCCGGCAACAGGTAGGGGTAAAGCTGCCAGGATTTTCCCGTCTACGCATACTGCTAACCCACCTTGCAATTTCTCAATCTCTTTGATTACTGTGAAGATATCATGGTCATTAGTTCCGACTGCCACTATGTTGTGAGAGTCATGGGCTATGGATGAGGCTAGTGCACCTCGCTTCAGGCCAAAGCCTTTGATCAGCCCCAGGCCAATGTTGCCACTCGACTTGTGCCTTTCCACAACCACCAACTTTAATATGTCTTCTTCTAGGTCGGGCATGATGACACCATCTTTGGCTTTCACCATCTCGATTCTTTTTTTGGTGATTATCTGACCAGGGATAATCTCGATAACTGGAAAACTTTTCCCACTTGTGGTTAACTTTAGTGCTTCTATGCCGAAAGGCTTGATACGAACAGTATCGGTTAGCTCGTTATTCGAAGCTTTTAGTGGTGCCTCAAGGTATTTACCATTCCTGGCTACCAAGTGACCTTTGTAAAAGACCATGTGTATTTCGAGATTTGGAAGGTCGGTGATGGTAATGAGATTTGCGATATAGCCGGGGGCAATGCCGCCCCGGTCGTACAGTCTGAAATATTCAGCAGTATTCATAGTTGCCAGTTGTATTGCCCGCACCGGTTCAAGCCCGTTTTGTATTGCCTTCCTGACTACAGCATCAATGTCACCTTCGTGGAGCAAGTCGGAGCAACTACGGTCATCGACGACAAAGAGGCACCTGTTATATGTCCTATCGTTGACAAGGGGTAAGAGAGCATCCAGGTTTTTCTCCGAGGAGCCCTCTCTTATCATCAAATGCATTCCCCGCCTCAGTTTTTCTCTACCCTCTTCTAATGTAGTTGACTCATGGTCTGAGCCAATGCCGGCAGCTAAGTAAGCGTTCAGTCGCTTATTGGTAACACCTGGGGCATGTCCATCAATAACTTTGCCTTGGGAAACGGCTATCTTTTTTAGAACCTCTCTGTCTCCGCTGATAACACCGGGGAAGTTCATCATCTCGCCGAGCCCTATAAAGTTTTTCATGCCGAGTATCTTCTTAATATCTTGGGCATTGATCTCTGCTCCGCTGGTTTCCATATGGGTAGCAGGCACACATGATGGAGCCACGAAGAACATGTCAAGAGGTAGCTTCTGTACCCAGTTCATGACGAACTTTATGCCATCAAAACCAGCCACATTAGTTATTTCGTGCAGGTCAGTAATCACTGTTGAAGTGCCCCTAGGGACTACAGCTTGAGCATATTGCGCTGGGTGTAGCATGGAGCTTTCTATGTGGGTGTGACCGTTGATCAGTCCCGGAGCCAGATAGATGCCCTTTAGGTCGATCACCTCTTTAGCCTTGACGTAATTACCGATGCCGGCAATCCTGTCACCATAGATGGCTACATTGCCTTCTTCTATGATGCCTACAAAGGTGTTTATTATCTTAGCGTTCTTAAGCAGTAAGTCTGCTGGAGCGTCTCCACGGGCAACTGAAATCAATTTGGCCAAACTCATATCTTCTTCCCTTGAGATTAATCTATGAAACATATATCTGGCAGGTACCGAAACTTCTCATTCCAATCGATACCGTAGCCGACTATAAACTTATTGGGCACAGTGAATCCCAGGTAATCAATGGTAACCGGGATCTCATGGCGTGAGGGCTTATCTGTCAAGGCACACACTCTTAGGGATGCTGGCCCTTTCTTTTGCAGATAATTTATCAGGAAGGAAATGGTCAGCCCAGTATCAACTATGTCCTCGACTATTAAAACATCTCTGCCTTTTATTTTCGTCTTCAGACCATGCATCATCCTAATCTTACCCGAGGTTTCCATGCCCGTACCATAGCTCGAAACCTTGACGAAGTCCACCTCTACAGGTAAGCCAAGTTCACGAACCAGGTCGGCCATAAAGACGAAGGAACCTTTAAGGATGCCGATTAGCAGTGGCTGTTTTCCCTGATAATCCCGCCTGATTTCAGCTGCCAACTTGGTTATAGCCTGCCTGATTTCGTCGTGAGTAATTAGAACTTTAGGCTGCCGAGACACGGGAGAGATTATACCCTTAGCCCATTCCCCTTGTCTATACAGTACAGTGGATCTGTAGTCTCATTTTAAGGCTGTCAGCGCTTGACGATTAGTTTTTTAACGGCTTGTTGTAGGCCTTCGATGGTGAGCTCAAACATGGGGAAGATTTTTCTAATCATCGTGATTGTAGGTTCGTTCCAGTAGTGCGGCGCTTCGGGGTTTAGCCAGACGCAGTGGTTGAAATGGTCAGCGAATTGCTTAAGGCGAATTATTCCCGCCTTGTAGTTTCTTTCATAGTAGTAAATGGCACCGTAAACACTGGTTAGCTCCGATGGTGCCATCCAGGCATCTCCTACCAGTATTACCTTATAATCTTGCTCCGTGGTGTGCAGCAGATAATCAGTGCTTATTGCGTCCCGGCGCTCAATGTCTTTATAGACGTAGTCGTAGATGCAGTTATGGAAATAATAGTATTGAAAATCTTTGAAATGCGTGCTGTGGTGGGAGGCTGAGAAGAGCAGGCTGCAGAGGTGGGCAAATGGGTTCATAGAGCCTCCTACATCCATGAGTAGAAGTAGCTTCACCTTATTCTTTCGGCTTCGTCGCCAGATTAAATCTATATCGCCAGCATTTTTGGCGGTAGCATCGATAGTTTTCTCCAAGTCCAGTTCGTCCTCTGGCCCGGTGCGATTCAATTGTCGTAGCCCTTTTAAGGCGACTTCAATTTGGCGGATATCAAGTGTTAGGTCTTGACGGTAGTTGCGGAATTGCCTTTGTTCGGCAATCTGGATGGCGCTTCTGCCGCCTCCTCTGCCGCCAATCCTGAAGCCAGCCGGGTGCTGTCCAGAATGTCCGAAAGGTGAGGTACCTCCTCTGCCTATCCAGTAACCCCCCCCGTCATGTTGCTCTGTTTGCTCCCTGAGTCTTTTTTCAAGCTCCTCGAGCAGTTCATCCAAATCCATAATGTCCAGCAGTGCCCGTTCTTCTTCAGTAAGGAGCATCCTGTTGAAGGGGTCTTTTAGCCAGTTGAGGATTTGCTCCGAAATTTCTGGTGGGGCTTTTATGCCTTTGAAGTATTCCTGAAAGGCGACATCATAGTGGTCGAAATAGGACTCGCTTTTTACCAGTATGGCTCGGGCGAGATAATAGAAATCGTTCAGATTGGAGATGAAACCTTTGGATAGAGCTTCCATGAGGGTCATCCATTCTGTAATTGAAACGGGCACCTTTCTTTCTCTTAAGGTGTAGAAAAAGTTGGTAAACATACGAGTGCCTATCTGTTATTTATTAACGTAACTCTCTTAGCTGTCTGAGGTCCTTGTGGTTTGTTTTTTCTTCATAAAGGTATTTATGAAATAAGCATAATCTGTTTCTTTCTTCAGCAAAGTGCCGGCGAAGGGAATATCAGCGGTTATTGCTTCGTCAGGTGTGCTGCTGGCGATAAGGACACGAATCCAGTCTATCAGTTCGCTTGTTGATGGTTTTTTGCGGAAGTCGTCAATCTTCCGTAGTGAGTAGAATGTTGCCAGAGCTTGGCTAAGGAGATTACCTCTGATGTCAGGGAAGTGCACCTTTACTATTTCCTCCATGAGCGCAGGGTCAGGGAATTCAATGTAGTGGAATATGCAGCGTCGTAGAAAGGCGTCAGGAAGTTCCTTTTCAGCATTGCTGGTTATTGCTACTATGGGTCGATGGGTGGCTACAATTGTCTCCCCTGTCTCTGGGATATAAAAGCTCATCTCATCCAGCTCATTTAGCAAGTCGTTAGGAAACTCGAGATCGGCTTTATCTATCTCGTCAATGAGGAGTACGAGCTCCTCTTCAGAGGCAAAGGCCTCTCCCAATTTACCCAGTTTTATGTATTGTCTAATATCTGAGATATCTTTATCTCCGAAGCGGCTGTCATTCAGTCTTTGGACAGTATCATAAACATAAAGGCCTTCTTGGGCTTTGGTGGTTGATTTTACGTTCC
>MGOH01000018.1 GCA_001795315.1 Chloroflexi bacterium RBG_19FT_COMBO_48_23 | reverse complement strand
AGAATTCCTCAGTATTGTCAGGCCGACACCATTGGGAGTAAAGCAAGAGTGGTACTGGATGCCAGCTATGCCCTTTCAGCATGGCCGGTGTTGAATGGTCGCCGGCAACAACGATAACCTCCGGTTTTAGACTCAGTATTTGAGGCAGAGCCGAATCAACCTGCTCGATAACCTTGACTTTCCTCTCGAAATCTCCGTCCTCACCGGCACTGTCTGCGTGTTTGACGTGAACGTAGAAGAAATCGTGTTTTTCGTAGCAATCGGTTAGAATTTTTAGCTCTTCCTGGATACCACCGTCGGTGCTGAATACTTCCATTCCTACCAGCTTGGCAAGTCCTTTATACATGGGATAGACAGCTATGGCTGCTGGTGTCAGCTTATATATCGTATTCATGGATGGTATGTCAGGTAATTTAGAGAAGCCTCGGAGCATAATCATATTAGCCGGATGATGTCCTGCCAGGATTTCTGATGCTTGTTTGATAAAGTTATTTACAATGTCAGCCGTATGCTTGGCTATTGCTTTTGTGTGCTTAGCCGGATAGGGAATTACTCCTGTCTTCTGTGGGTCAGTATCGCTGAGTTCAGCATGTAACTCTTTGCCACGCATAACCAGTGAAAACCTATGTTCTTTGACTGGCAAGACAAAACTCTTGACTCCTTGCAACTTGATCTGGGCTAGTAGAGTACATAGTTCGATGCATTTATCCGTATTAATACGGCCAGCTCTACGGTCAGCAATAAGCCCTTTGCCATCAACTGTGCAGAAATTACCTCTGGCGGCAATATCATTTTTCGTCAATTCAAAACCGATACCCAGTGCTTCCAGAACCCCGCGCCCGATGGCGAACCTGAGTGGGTCATAACCAAATAACGCCAGATGGCCTGGGCCGCTACCCGGAGTGACCCCCGGACTTACCGGGTCTGTAAGTCCACATATGCCTTTCTTGGCCAGTTGGTCAAGATAAGGGGTGTGAGCCGTCTCCAATTCTGTCTTGCCTGTCTTAGTATCAGGCAACCCTCCGAGGCCATCGATGACCAGCATCACTATCTTAGATGGTGATGCTATGCTGATTTGCTTTATTTCTTCTAGTGGAATCATTTTTACTTATCCATCAGCACGGTTACACCGGGCAGCATCTTCCCTTCCAGGAAATTCAGGCTGGCGCCACCACCTGTTGAAACATGTGTCATTTTATGAGCCAGGTTCATCTCTTCAACGATTTCAGCCGTTGAGCCACCGCCGACAACGGTTGTTGCTTTCATGTTGGCTAATAGTTCAGCCATGGCCTTAGTTCCTCGAGCAAATTGAGGTATCTCATAGACCCCCATGGGGCCATTCCAAAAAACTGTTTGACATTGTTTTATCTTCTCAGAGAAAAGCTCAATGGTTTTCGGTCCGATATCGACGATGCTTTTATCTGCTGGTATACTGGCTACCGGGACTATCTCACCTGTAGCTTCTGAATTTATGCTATTGGCCACCATAACGTCTGTGGGTAGGAATAAAGACATCCCGTTTTGCTTGGCGGCTTCCATTAATTCATGGGCTAAACCTTGCTTGTCGGCCTCTAATAAAGAAAGGCCTACATCGCAGCCATTGGCTTTCAAAAAAGTGGCTGCCATGCCGCCACCAATGAGCAGCAGGTCAACTTTGTTCAAGATATTTTGAATCAGGCCGATTTTGTCGCTAACTTTGGCACCGCCCAACAGGGCAGCAAAAGGGTGTTTGGGATCGGTGAGGATAGCGCCGAGAGCCTTCAATTCTTTTTCCATCAGAAAGCCGGCGACTGCTGGCAGATGCTTAGCTACTCCTACTGTTGAGGCATGAGCCCGGTGGGCAGTACCAAAGGCGTCATCAACATAGATGTCAGCCAGCTTAGCTAATTTTTGGGCGAGAGAAGGGTCATTGGCCTCCTCCCCGGCGTGAAACCGTATATTCTCCAGGAGCAGAATATCGCCTCCCTTGAGGCTATTCACTGCTTTTTCAACATCAGCGCCTATGCAATCAGGGGCAGTTGACACTGGTACGTTTATGAGTTGAGAAAGCCGTTTTGCTATGGGAGCCATACTTAAGCCCTCGACCACCTTTCCTTTTGGGCGTCCCAGGTGAGAACACAGGATAACCTTCGCATTATGATCAACCAGGTACTTTATGGTGGGCAGAGCAGCCCGAATGCGGCTATCATCGGTAATGGCACCTGTCTTTATATCCAGCGGCACATTGAAATCAACTCTAACTAGAACCCTATTTCCCTCTACTGCTATGTCTCTAATGGTCTTTTTATTCAACCTTTTTCCTTGAGATGGTTTGTTCTAACTTTTCTATTATATTTTTGGCGTCAGTAACTGCGGCTGGAGCTGTATCGAATACACTTTTTCCTGTCTGGTCAGCCTTGGCGACTTCAGGATGATAGTTAATAAAACCTAGCACGTCGAAATCAGGCAGGCTGTCAATAATAAATTGGCGTTCAGTGTCATCATGTGTTTTCGAACCGACAATATAGCACTTTTTTACGCCCAGGTCTTTAGCTAAATCTCGAATAGCTCGAGCTGTCTGAAAGCTACGTTGCCCCGGTTCAACCACTATGATAAAAGCATCCACACCCTTAGCTGTTCCGCGTCCCAGGTTCTCTACGCCGGCATCCATATCCATAACGACCACTTCGGACCTGCTTAAAACCAGATGACTGACCAGGCTCTTGAGTAGAGCCCCTTCCGGACATAGACAACCACCACCACCTTTTTTGACTGTTCCCATGACCAAGAGCTTTATGCCGTCTTTTTGAATCGAAAACCGCTCAGGAATATCGTCAACTTTAGGATTAAGCTTAAAAAATGTGCCGAAGCTGCTTGACTTAGCTCCTGTGCGTTCCTGTATCAGCTCCTGGAGGTCGGCAATTGGAGTTATACGGCGGGATTCGTCATCACTGATGCCTAAGGCTGTAGCTAAATTTGCATCTGGATTTGCATCAATGGCTATAACCTTGTTGCCTTCAGCGGCATATATCCGAGCCAGAAGGCTTGTTAGCGTAGTTTTGCCTACACCACCTTTACCAGTAATAGCTAGCTTCATATCCTATTTCAGTGTGCTGAAAAAGGTACTTTTGTCGGTAGACTATCCCAGCCCATGGAGTTATCATTTCTGTAGCCAGTCTAAATGGAGTATATCTGATGGTGGAGCCAAAATCAAGGCTTTTTCTCGAATGGGTTCTCAAGTTAATTAGAGCAATGCTATAATAGGGCGATGCGCATTGCTATCATTGGATTGGGACTCATCGGCGGCTCTATAGGCTTCGCTTTGAAACAAGCCGGTTGGCGAGGGGCAGAAATAATAGGTTATGCCCGCCGTCGAGAAACAGCCTCTTTGGCTCTGAAATTGGGTGCTGTTGATAAGATTGAATTAGACCTCCGCAGCGCAGTCAAGGATGCTGATATTGTCATTATTGCTGCACCAGTCCTGACTATAAAAGATATTTTCAAGCAAATAGCTCCTGTGTTGTCAGATGGTTCTATTGTCACCGATACTGCCAGCACCAAGATGCAGGTTATGCAATGGGCGAAAGAATTGTTGCCATCAAGAACAAGCTTTGTTGGTGGACATCCCATGGCAGGCAAGGAAATTTCAGGCATCAGAGCTGCTAATGACGATTTGTTCCATAACTGCATTTATTGTTTGACGCCATTACCACAGACTAAACCAGCAGCAGTGCGGATTGTAAAAGATATGGTGAATAAGCTGGGAGCTATTCCTATAATCATTGAAGCTGAAGAGCATGACAGATTGGTAGCTGGCGTTAGTCATTTGCCATTATTACTATCGGTGGCTCTGGTCTCAGTAACTACCAAAAATCCATCTTGGCAACAGATGTCACGTCTGGCAGCTAGTGGTTACCGTGACCTTACTCGTCTGGCTTCGGGAAATCCAGAGGTTAGTGCACATATTTGCCTTAGTAATCAGGCTGCTATTGTCTCTTGGATTGATGCGTTTATTGACGAGCTGCAAAGACTACGTAGCTTGATAGCTGATGGGACTGATGAAATAGAGGAGGCCCTAGCCCTTGCCAATGAGGCGAGACAGAAATGGCTGGAAAGACGCTGCTAAAAATAATCTCATCACCTAAGCAATTGATCGGAGAGATTGCTGTACCCGGTGATAAATCTATTTCACATCGTGCCCTCATCTTCAACAGCTTAGCGCTAGGTAACAGTAAAATCAGAAATCTATCGCCAGGCAGAGATTGTGTATCGACCATAAATTGCTTGAAGGCACTTGGAGTGAAGCTGGAAAAACAAAAAGATGAGCCATCAGCCATACTCCTTCATGGAGTTGGTGGTACGGGCCTGACCGAAGCTAAAGATGTTCTAAATGCTGGAAACAGTGCTACAACGATGCGCCTTCTCAGTGGAGTACTTGCATCTCAACCCTTTCTTTCCATTCTTACTGGGGATTTTTCTCTTCGCTCTCGGCCGATGAAACGTCTGGTAGAGCCTCTTCGTTTGATGGGTGCTGAAATCTACGGGCGTGGTAATGACTCCTTTGCCCCTTTGGTTATCAGGGGTAAGAGACTCAACGGTGTGGATTACTCCGTGCCGGTACCGAGTGCTCAGATTAAATCGGCAATCTTGTTGGCTGGCCTTTTTGCTCAGGGAAACACTACCGTAGAGCAGCTTCAGCCATCCCGTGATCACACTGAGCGACTGCTCAAACTGATGGGTGCTAAGCTTGAAGTCGACACTTATTCCGTATCCTTAACACCCTTGAGTTCCCCCTTAGCCTCAGTTGACATCTGTGTGCCTGGTGATATTAGTTCAGCAGCCTACTGGCTGGTCGCTGGGGCTATTCATCAGAATGCTAAGATTAGAATAGTAAATTGTGGCGTTAATCCAACGCGGACTGGGATTATCGATGTGCTTTTAGCTATGGGTGCCACGATTAGAGTGGAGAACCAGCGATTGGAAGGCAACGAGCCTGTTGCTGATTTATACATAGAATCTAGCCGTCTAAAGGCTATTGAAATCGGTGGAGATATAATTCCTCGCTTAATCGACGAAATACCTCTGCTAGCTGTGGCAGCCTGTTTAGCCCAAGGCAAAACGATAATCAGGGATGCTGATGAGTTGAGAGTTAAAGAATCTGATAGAATTGTGACAACAATTCGGGAATTGTCACGCCTTGGCGCAAAGATTGAAGAATTATCTGATGGCATGGTTATCTATGGAGGCAG